>JACCSF010000087.1 GCA_013813135.1 Thermoleophilaceae bacterium
ATTGGATCGACGGCGTCGCCCACTGCATCCCCGCGGCTGTCGGGGAACGCCTCGTCAGGCTAGCGGAAGGCTTCGAGCTCGTGTGGGCAACCGGGTGGGAGGAGCGCGCCAACGAGCACCTGCCCTATCTGCTCGAGCTGCCGTTCTCGGACCTGCCGTCCCTCACCTTCGAGGGCCGGGCCGTGTTCGGCTCGTCCCACTGGAAGGTCGACGCGATCAACGAGTATGCGGGCGACCGGCCGGCGGCGTGGATCGACGACAACATGAACGAGGAGTGCCACGCGTGGGCCGACCGCCGCTCCGCCCCCACTCTGCTCGTGGAGACGAGCCCATCGGAGGGCCTCATCGACGAGCACGTCGAGCAGCTGCTCAGCTGGGCCGCGAGCGTGCGGGCCGCCGCCTAGCGCTCTAGGGATTGCGACTTCCTGGATCGCCTGCGGCCCTGGCGAACCGGCGCCCTCCCGGTATGTGACCCAATATGGTCACCGCCGGTGACGGCCGGGGACCCACACTCAGAACGCGCGCGGTCGCGTTGGCCGTGCTTGCGGCCGCGCTGCCGGCAGGCTGCTCTGCGCAGACCAACCCGCCCTCCGCCGTCGGTACGACGACCGCCACCCTCAACGGCGAGATGCGCTGCATGTCGGATGTCGACGGCCGCTGGGCGTGGCAGTGGCGCCAGCTCGGCACGAGCGGCTGGTCGAGCGGCGCCGCCTTCCAGGTCGCCTGCCCACCCGACCAGCGCGCCGACATCAGCGGCTACCAGTGGTCCGGCGCCGACCAGAATCCGGCCACGCCGGGCTTCCAGGACCGCGGCCCGGGCCGGCCCGCCTACAACCTCGCGAACCTCAAGCCGGACACCACGTACCAGTACCGCCTGCTGGCCGACTTCGGCCAGCCCTGCGACCTGAGGGCGCCGGCCACGTGCGGGGACGTGGCGCCGTTCGACTCGGTCGGCACGCCGAACGGCACTCGCTGGGACACCCTCACGACCCAGCCGAGATGCGACGACGTCCAGGGGGCGAGCGAGTCGCTGGCCGCCTTTGCGAGCTCCAACGCCGCTGGCACCGCCGCAAGCCCGAAGGTCCTCTGCATGCGCCAGGGCACTCAGAACATCGGCCAGTTCGACGGCATAAAGGCCTGGACGACGCTGACCCCGCGCGGCAAGCCGAACGGCACCAAGGAGGTCGTCGTACTGAACGGGAACGTCGCGCTCGACAGCGTCGGGGCGACGATCGAGGACGTCAAGGTGATCGGGTGCTACGGGTCGCCGGGCTGCCCGACCTCGCGCGACAAGGTCATCGACGTGCGCGCCAACAACACCGCGCTGCTCCACGCGGAGGTCTCGCCGCGCGGTGGCCGCAACAGCGACAGGATCCAGTGCGTCCACGTGGGCTCGGACAACTCGCAGCTGACCGGCGTCCGCATGGAGTTCTCCAAGTCGCACTCCTGCGGCACCGAGGCCGCAGGCAACCACTACCACGGGCTCTACTGCCGCGATGCGATTCAGCCCCGCATCCTCGGCAACTGGTTCTACGACAACGAGGGCTTCGGCGTCCAGATGTGGCCGAACTGCGACAGCGCCGTGGCAGCCGGCAACGTGATCGCGTTCAACGGAGGCGCCTGCGACCTCTCGGGCTTCAGCCCGTCGCGGATGAGCACCAACTCCGTCTACCGCAACGGATTCTGCGGCTTCGCACGCGAGAGCACGCTGTTCCCGCCCGTCCACTGCTTCAACACGGCGTCGAACCAGGTGGTCGACATGGTGCTGTACGACATCCGCGACCCGTCGTCGGTCACGGATTGTGCCTCGCGCGAGCTACAGCAGAGCGGGACGTACAACGCCGACCCCCAATTCGTCGACGCCGGTCGCTACGACTTCCGGATGCAGAACCCGTTCGCGCGCGCCAAGCTGGGCGTGTACGCCGAGATCATCCCGGGCCCACGCTGGTGAACGCAGACGGGCCGCCCGCGGGCGGCCCGTCCACTGCGTGTCCATCTCGCGGCGGCTAGGAGTCGGTCGAGCCGTCGCCGTCGGCGGGCAGGTCGGCCAGGTCGCCGAAGGCGTCCGCGCCGTCCCGGTCACCGCCGAAGCCGAAGCCCTCGATCTCACCGGAGTCGCCGAGGCCGAGCTCCGCGGCCAGTTCGGACTCGTCGAGCAGACCGATCTCGTCCGGCGTGTGGCGGCGGATCGGCTCCGTGGGCTCGATCTCCATCCGGCGGTAGCGCCTCAGGCCCGTGGCCGCCGGGATCAGCTTCCCGATGATCACGTTCTCCTTGAGACCCAGCAACCGGTCGGTCTTACCCTCGAGCGCCGCGTCGGTCAGCACCTTGGTCGTCTCCTGGAAGGAGGCCGCCGACAGGAATGAGTCGGTGGCGAGCGAGGCCTTGGTGATGCCGAGGATGATCTCCTCGGTCTGGGCCTGCTCACTCTTTTCCTTCTTCAGGGCAATGTTGACCGCGAGCATCTCGTTGCGGTCGACGAACTGGCCCGGGAGGTAGGTGGTGTCGCCCTTCTGGTCCACCCGGACCTTTTTCATCATCTGCCGGACGATGACCTCGATGTGCTTGTCGTCGATGTCGACGCCCTGCGACTGGTAGACCTTCTGCACCTCGCGCACGAGGTACTGCTCTGTCCTCGTGCGCCGGTTGAGCTGGTCGTCGCCGCCGTAGGCCAGGATGTCATGCGGGTAGATCGAGCCCTCGTTGAGCTGATCGCCCACCTTGACCTTCTGCCCCGGCTCGACAAGCAGCCGCGTGCGGCGCGGGAACGAGTACGGGTGCTCCTCGCCTGAGGCGTCGCCGATCACGACCTTGAGGCCCTTCTCGGTGTCCTCCACCGAGACCGTCCCCTCGACGGTGGCCAGCTCCGCCAGGCCCTTCGGCTTGCGCGCCTCGAACAGCTCAACCACGCGCGGGAGTCCGTGCGTGATGTCGGCGCCGGCCACACCGCCCGTGTGGAACGTGCGCAGGGTGAGCTGCGTGCCGGGCTCGCCGATCGACTGGGCGGCGATGATGCCGACCGCGTCGCCTATCGCGACCACCTTGCCGGTGGCCGGTGCCTTGCCGTAGCAGCGCTGGCACACGCCTTCGGCGCGGCACTTGAGCACCGAGCGGACCGACACGTCGGCCTGCTCGTCCCCGAACGCCTCGACCAGCTCGTCGATGTGCAACTGCGTGATCAGCTCGCCCTTGCCCAGCAGCGCGCGGCCGCGCTTCGTCTTGACCTCCTCGGCCACGTAGCGGCCCTCGAGCTGGCCGTTCGGCCGGCCGCCCTCGACGAGCAGCGGCATCTCGATGAACTCCTTGGTGCCGCAATCCTCCTCGCGCACGATCACGTCCTGCGCCACGTCCACGAGCCGCCTGGTCAGGTAGCCCGAGTCGGCCGTGCGCAGCGCGGTGTCCGCGAGCCCCTTGCGGGCGCCGTGGGTCGAGATGAAGTACTCGAGCACCGTCAGGCCTTCCATGAAGTTGGCCTTGATCGGGCGCTCGATGATCTCGCCCTTCGGGTTGGCCATGAGGCCGCGCATGCCGGCCAGCTGGCGGATCTGCTTGAAGGAACCGCGAGCGCCGGAGTTGGCCATCATGAAGATGGGGTTGAGGTGGTGCAGGTTGCGCTGCATCGCCTCGCCCACGTCATCCGTGGCGGAGGTCCACTTCTCGACGACCGCCTCCTTGCGCTCCTCGTCGGTGATCAGGCCCATGTCGTACTGGTCCTGGATCTCGCCGACTTCCTTCTCGTAGCCCTCGAGGATCTGCTCCTTGTCGGGCGGGATCACCACGTCGTTCTTGGAGATGGTGATGCCGGCCCGCGTGGCGAAGTGGAACCCGAGGTCCTTGAAGGCGTCGAGCACCAGCGCCGTCGCATACGGGCCGTGCACGTCCACGAGCCGCTCGATGACCTCGCTCATGTCCCGCTTCTTCAGCGGCCTGTTCACGAACAGGTAGGTGTCGGGGTCGTACTCGTCGCCCAGCGCATCCTCGAGCGCGCGCTCGACGCGCTCGTTGAAGATGATCCGCCCGACCGTCGTGAGCGTGTGCTCGGTGCGGTGACGCCGCCGGTACTCGGCGAGGTCGTGGAGCGAGACCATGCCGTGCTCATACGAGAGCTCCGCCTCCTGCGCGGAGCGGAACGTGTGCGGCCGCTTGCCGTTCTTGCGCTCGCTCCACTTGCCCGTGACCACCTCGGTCTCCAGGGCCGCGAGCTCCTGCTCGTCGGGTCCGTAGGTCAGGTAGTAGGAGCCCAGCACCATGTCCTGGGAGGGCGTGGCGAGCGGCTTGCCGTGCGCCGGCGACAGGATGTTGTTCGCCGACAGCATCAGCAGGCGCGCCTCCGCCTGCGCCTCCGCGGACAGCGGCACGTGGACGGCCATCTGGTCGCCGTCGAAGTCCGCGTTGAACGCGTGACAGACGAGCGGGTGGACCTGGATCGCCTTGCCCTCGACCAGCACCGGCTCGAAGGCCTGCAGGCCGAGGCGGTGGAGCGTCGGCGCGCGGTTGAGCAGCACCGGGTGCTCCTGGATGACCTCCTCGAGCACGTCCCAGACCTCGGGGATCATCGAGTCCACCATCTTCTTGGCGGCCTTGATGTTCTGCACCGACTTGCGCTCGACGAGCCGCGCCATGATGAACGGCTTGAACAGCTCGAGCGCCATCAGCTTGGGCAGTCCGCACTGGTGGATGCGCAGCTCCGGGCCGGCCACGATGACCGAGCGGCCCGAGTAGTCCACGCGCTTGCCGAGCAGGTTCTGGCGGAAGCGACCCTGCTTGCCCTTGAGCATGTCGCTCAGCGACTTGAGCGGGCGGTTTCCGGGCCCGGTCACGGGCCGGCCGCGGCGGCCGTTGTCGAACAGCGCGTCGACGGCCTCCTGCAGCATCCGCTTCTCGTTGTTGACGATGATCTCGGGCGCGCAGAGGTCGAGCAGCCGCTTGAGCCGGTTGTTCCGGTTGATCACGCGCCGGTAGAGGTCGTTCAGGTCGGACGTGGCGAAGCGCCCGCCGTCGAGCTGCACCATCGGGCGCAGCTCCGGCGGGATCACCGGCACCGCCTCGAGGACCATGTCCTCGGGCCGGTTGTCCGAGTGGATGAAGGCCGACACGACCTTCAGGCGCTTGACCGCGCGCGACTGCTTCTGGCCCTTGGCCGTCTTGACCTGGTCCTCGAGCTCCTCGCGCTCGGCGTCGAGGTCGACCTGCTGGAGCAGGTCCCGCACCGACTCGGCACCCATGCCGCCGCGGAAGTACTCGCCCCAGCCGAACGGCGAACCGAAGCGGTCCTTCAGCTCGCGGAAGAGCGTCTCGTCCGCGATCACGTTCTTCGGCTCCATGGTCTGGAACAGCTCCCAGACCTGGCGCATGCGCTCGGAGGCGTCCTCGATGTAGGCCTCGGTGTCGGAGATGTCCGCGTCGAACTGCTTGCGGATCTCCTTCTCCATCTTCTCGCGATCCTCGTCCGCGAGCTTCTTGAGGTCAACGTCGAGCGTGTCCGACCAGAGGATGTCGTCGTCGGAGAAGCCCGTCTGCTTACCGCTGCGCAGATACTCCAGGCGCCGCTCGAGCGACTCCTTGAGCTCCAGCACGCGCTCCTCGCGCTCGGCGTCGTAGGCGTCGATCGTCTTCTGGACTTCCTTCTCGAGCTTCGGGACGTCCTTCTGGCGCGCCTCGTCGTCAACCCACGTGACGATCGACGCGGCGAAGTAGAGAACCTTCTCGAGCTCCTTGGGCGCCATGTCGAGCAGGTAGCCGATGCGCGACGGCACGCCCTTGAAGAACCAGATGTGCGAGACGGGGGCCGCGAGATCCACGTGCCCCATGCGCTCGCGGCGCACCTTGCTGCGCGTGACCTCCACGCCGCAGCGCTCGCAGACGATGCCCTTGTAGCGGACGCGCTTGTACTTGCCGCAGTAGCACTCCCAGTCCTTGGTGGGACCGAAGATGCGTTCGCAGAAGAGCCCATCCTTCTCAGGCTTCAGCGTGCGGTAGTTGATGGTTTCCGGCTTGGTTACCTCGCCCGAGGACCAGGACCGGATCTGCTTGGACGACGCCAGTCCGATCTTGATGGCGTCGAAGTTATTGATGTCAATCACGTATTGGTCCCTTACTCCTCGATGTACTCAGCGTCTTGGGCGGCCTTGGGCTCGTCCGTTTGGCCGCCTTCGCCCTGCGCTTCGACCTTGTCCTCGGACTCGTCGGCCGCCTCGCCGTCGGTGGCCCGCACCCCGGAGAGGTCGATGCCGAGCTCCTCGGCGGCACGCAGGAGGTCGTCGTCCTCGTCGCGCATCTCCACGCCGGCGCCCTCCTCCGAGCGCACGTCCACGTCGAGCGCGAGCGACTGCATCTCCTTCAGCAGCACCTTGAACGACTCCGGGATGGAGGGCTCGGCGATGTTCTCGCCCTTGACGATCGCCTCGTACGCCTTCACGCGCCCGACGGTGTCGTCGGACTTGATCGTGAGCATCTCCTGGAGGGTGTACGCGGCGCCGTAGGCCTCGAGCGCCCACACCTCCATCTCACCGAAGCGCTGGCCGCCGAACTGCGCCTTGCCGCCCAGCGGCTGCTGGGTGACGAGCGAGTAGGGGCCGGTGCTGCGCGCGTGGATCTTGTCGTCCACGAGGTGCAGCAGCTTCAGGATGTACATGA
>JACCSF010000210.1 GCA_013813135.1 Thermoleophilaceae bacterium
GAACGGAGCGTTAGCGTGTTGCATTCCGGGCCTCCGAGAAGGTCGTGAGCTTTGACACCCACAGCCTCTCGGCAGGCCCGGACCTACCTACCGCCCGTTCGGAACGTCCCTGGGCACGTCAGCTAGCTAAGCTAGCTTAGCTAGAGCGGCAGCTTGCCACGTCCCCGCCGGCCCGTCGACGCGCTCTTGTTGGTCGCGCGGCGCGACGTGCCGAACGACTTCGAGAACAGTCGTCCAAGGATCCCCGGCGCCTTGCCCCCTGCACGCTGCCCGACGCCGAGCGTGCTGTCCACCCCACGCTGCGGGCCTCGCGACAGCCTGGGCGCCACGAAGCCGAGGATCAACAGCAGAACGCAAATCGCGATGATGATGCCGATGGTCATGGGCTCGCGTGTACCCACGTTCAGCCGACCCGCAAACTTCGTCACGTCTGCGAGACTGATCGGCCGTGGCCAAGCAGAAGCAGGTCAGGATGCAGATGCAGGTCGGGGCGCTGGCCGCGATCCCGCAGCTCGAGAGCCGCTCCGACGAGCAGCTGCAGAGCGAGTCGAAGCACCGCGTCGCCGCGAAGGCGATCCTCGGCGCCCGCGCCGCGGAGCGCTATGACGTGGACGCCGCCCGCAAGTACTTCAACGAGGCGCTGGCCGGCTGCCATCCCCAGGAGCGTCCGGCGCTGCGGCAGATGATGAAGGCGTCCATGGCGCTCGCAGAGCGCCGTCCGAACGACCTCAAGGAGGCGATGGAGAAGCTGGGGCAGCAGGCCCCCTCCGGCCGTCAGATGTTCATGCTGCGGGTGATGGGGCTGCTGATCCCGCCGGCGAGCGCGGGCATCGTGGCCCGCGTGCGCGGCATCCTGCTCCTGATCGCCCTTGTGATCGCGCTGCTGGCGATCGGCTTCGCCCTGGTGCAGGTGATCGCGCTGCCGTTCGGCGGCGTCGGCACCGGTCCCGGGATCTTCTTCGGCTTCCTGGCCGTGGTGATCGTGATCGGGGTGCTAGTGCTGCTCGGCAGACGCCGCCAGGCGCGAGCGAGAGCGGCGCGAGCCGGTGGCGCCGCCCCCTAGCAGCGCGCGGCTGCCGACCGCCGGCCAGGTGCAGCGGGGGGCCCGGGGCCGGAGCCCCCGGATGGTCTCCGTCAGTTCAGGGCGGCTGACAGCCTGCGCCGGTATTCGCGCGCCAGCGGGTCGTCGGCACCGAGCTCCGTGAAGATGGCGACCATCACCTTGCGGATGTCGTCGCTGCGCTGCGGGTCGGCCAGCGCGGCCTGGAGCAGCTCGAGCGCGGTGGCGGGGTCGGCGCGATCCCACGCCTCGAAGGCCGGGGCGAGGTCCTCGTCGCCGGCCAGCCGTGCGCGTGCGGCCAGCCCTTCCGCCACGAAGTCGCCGGTGACACCGTCCAGCAGCGAGAGCGCGTCCCCGGAGTCGCCGCGGCGCAGCAACAGGCGCGCCAGCTCGCGGCGCGCCACCGGGTGATTTCGGTCGACTTCCAGCGCGCGGCGCAGGGAGTCCTCGTCCCCCCCACCGACCAGCTCGTCGGCCTGGGACGGCACCAGCCCGTCCACGAAGCGCTCGACCACGGGCGGCGGCTGGGCGCCGGTGAACTCGTCGACGACCTCGCCGTTGCGGAACGCCTTCACCGTCGGCAGGCCGCGGACCCCGAAGCGGGCGGCGGTCGCCGGGTTGGCGTCGGTGTCGAGCTTGGCCAACTCCACCTTGCCGTCCTGGGCGGCCACGGCCCGCTCGATTATCGGCGCGAGCATGTGACAGGGGCGGCACCAGTCGGCCCAGAAATCCACGAGGACCGGGACCTCCGCGGACCGTTCCAGCACCCGCTGCTCGAAGTCGGCGTCGGTTACCTCGATCGGCTCTGCCATGGCATCGAATCTAGCGACACCCTCCCGATTTCGTCCGAGCTGCTCGGGGCGCCGGGAAAGCGATCAATATGGACTTCGGTTTGACCCACCTGGCAACGTCAACGGACGAGCTGCGCCGCCAGATCGCGGGCATCCGCTGGTTTCACCAGATCGACCTCGGCAACGGCATCGTCACGCCCGGGCACGACAAGTCCGCCGAGAAGCTGCCGCGCATCGGCCTGCCCGATGACCTGCGCGGCAAGACTGTGCTGGACATCGGAGCCTGGGACGGCTTCTTCTCGTTCGAGGCGGAGCGGCGCGGCGCCGAGCGGGTCGTCGCGATCGACCCGAACGCCTGGCGAGTGCCGGTCGGTCCGGACAACCCCTGGTCCGGTCAGGAGGGCTTCAACCTGGCCCGGCGGGTGCTGGGCTCGAAGGTCGAGGATGTCGACATCGGGCTCGACGAGCTGACGCCCGAGCGCATCGGCGGGTTCGACGAGCTGACGCCCGAGCGCATCGGCGGGTTCGACATCGTGCTCTTCATGGGTGTCTTCTACCACCTGCCCGACCCGCTCCCGATCCTCGAGCGGGTGGCGAGCGTGACCGCGGAGCGGCTCGTACTGGAGACCCACGCCGACCTGCTCTGGCTGCGTCGTCCGGCGATGGTCTACTACCCGGGAACGGAGCTGTTCGGTGACGACTCGAACTGGTGGGGCCCCAACCTGCCGCTCGTCAAGGAGCTGCTGAGCGCGCACGGTTTCCGCCGGGTCGAGGTGGTGCACCGGCGCTCGTTTCCGTTCCGGCTGGCGCGTTCGATCCGCTGGCGCCTGAAGGGCGACCGCTTCCTGGCGCAGCAGGACCGCCTGGTGGTCCACGGCCTGCGCTGACGCGGTCAGCTCTCGCGCAGAGCCGCCCGCTCGATGACCACGGGCTGGAGCGGCGTCCCCAGGTCACCGCTGGCGGGATCGCCGAGCTCGCCGATCGCGTTCACCACCTCCAGCCCCTCCACGACCATGCCGCGCACGGCGTATTCGGGCGGCAGGCCGGCGTCCGGGGCGGTCACGATGTAGAACTGGCTGCCCGCCGTCCCGGCCGGCTCGGTCTGGGTCTTGGCCATCGCGACCGTTCCCTTGGTGTAGGCGGTGTCCTTGGGCGGCGCGTCGCGCGTGAAGTATCCGGGCCCCCCCGTTCCGGTCGCGGTGGGGTCACCGCCCTGGATCACGAAGGCCGGCACGATGCGGTGGAAGACGGTGGCGTCGAAGAAGCCCGACTTGGCCAGCGCGGCGAAGGAGGCGGCGGTCTTGGGAGAGGTCTTCTGGTCGAGGCGGATGGTGATGTCGCCGCAGCTCGTCTTGAGCACGACGTCGTACGCCGCGTTCGTGTCGAGCTCCTCGGTCGGCCGCTTGGCGCCGCCGTCCGGCTTTGGCTCGGGCTGCTTGACCGTGCCGCATTGCAGCCCGGCCGACACGTCACCCGCCGTTCCAGCGTCGGCATCGGTCTTGGTGGTCGCGGCGCCGTCGCCCTTGGCAGCGTCCGAGGAACCGGAATCGTCGTCGCCGCAGGCAGCGAGAGCCAGGGCGAGCAGGCAGAGCATGGGTGCCAGCGACCGGGACACGGGCGCGTAGGCTAGCGCGGTGCCGCTGACGCCCCTCGCCGCCCGCTACGACCAGTTCATCCTCGACCTGGACGGATGTGTCTGGGTCGGCGGCGAGCCGACCCCCGGCGCCGTCGAGGCGCTCGAGGAGCTGCGCGCGGCCGGCAAGCAGGTCGCCTTCGCCACCAACAACGCGTTCGACTCGGGCGAGGACCTGGTCGCCCAGCTGTGGAAGATCGGCGTGCGCGCGTCGCTAAGCGACGTGGTCACGGTCGGCGGGGCGATGCAGCACATGCTGGCCGAAACGCATACCGGCCGCACGGCGTTCGTGATCGGCACGTCGTCGATGTTCAGGCACGTTGGCGACGCGGGCCTGAAGGTGCTCAACGCGACCGACCTCGCCTCGCGCGCGGAGGTGGTCGTGGTGGCCGGCACCACCGACCTCCGCTACGACGACCTGCGCAACGCCATCCAGGCGGTCCTCCGCGGAGCCGACCTGCTGGCCACCGCGCGCGACCCCACCTACCCGCAACCGGACGGCCCGTGGCCCGGGACGGGCTCGATCCTGGCCGCGGTGGAGTACGGCAGCGGCCGCACGGCGGAGATCGTCGGCAAACCGGAGCCGCAGCTGTTCCTGACGGCCCTCGACAGGCTCGGAGACGGCGCCACGCTGGTCGTCGGCGACCGGATCGGCTCAGACCTCGCGGCGGCCTCTGCGGCGGGCCTCGACGCGGCGCTGGTGTTCAGCGACGGCACCGACCGCGCCGAGCTGGACAGCTTCGAGCCGCAGCCGGTGGGCGTGGCGGAGACGCTGGCTGAGCTGCTCACGCGCCGCTGACAAGAACCCGCATCGGGAGCTGTGGCTATCGAACCCGCATCAGCGCCTCCGTCGAACCCGCATCGGGAGCTGTGGCTATCGAACCCGCATCAGCGCCTCCGTCGCCCCCGAATCGACCCCCAGCAGCGCGCACGCCTCCGGAGTCACCGTCAGCCCCGCGCGAGCGGCGCTCGCCAGCGCCTCCGCCGGGTCGGCCCCGCGGGCCTCGTGCAGGTGAGCCGCGCAGACCGCTGCCACGAAGTCCGTGTAGCTGTCGCCGTGCAGAGCCACCGCGCCCGCCGGCTTGAGCTCGTGGCGCAGCAGCGGCAGCAGCTCCTCCAGCGCCTGCGCCCCGTCCTCGGTGCTGCGGACCGGCACGTGGTGCCAGTCCAGCCCCGCAGCCTCGTAGGCGGCCAGGTTGTGGCGCGACCACATGATCGACACCACCAGCCTCACGCCGCGGCCGCGCAGGTACTCGATCTCCGCCCGGCGCCGGTCGGCGCGGTGGGTGCGCCCGCCTCCTCCCGGCCGCTCGAGCGCACACAGCTTGCGTGGGCGCGCCCACCAGATACGCCTCGGTTCCCGCACCGCAAGCTCCATGTTCAGGGAAAGTGCCGGCGGCGCCGGATTCCCCCCCGTCTCGCCCGGTAAGGTTCTGCGAGTCATGTGCCGCGTGTTCGGCTGCGTAGCGGCGGAGCCGGCCTCGATCCGGCGCGAGCTGATCGAGGCGGAGAATCCCCTGATCCGCCAATCCGAGGAGCACGACTCCGGATGGGGAATGGCCGTCTATGAACGCGCCAACGGACTGGACCCCCGGCTCGTGCGCTTCGCCGAGGCCGCCTTCGCAGACGAGGGCTTCGTCGAGGCCACAGAGCTGAAGGGCCGCATCTTCAACGTCCACGTGCGCCGCGCCACGATGGGCGGCTTGGCGCCCGAGAACACGCATCCCTTCTGCCTTGGCAGCTACTCGCTCGGCCACAACGGCACGATCCTGCGCTACCCGCGCCTGCTGGAGCACCCGACCGTCGCCACTCCGCGCGGCGACACGGACTCCGAGGCCTTCTTCAACTTCCTGATGACGGTCTACGACGCCGGCGACCCGGTCGGCTCGCTGCGCCGCGCGATCCAGACGACGGTGGAGCGCTCCCCCTTCAGCGGGCTCAACTTCCTCTTCTCCGACGGCGACCGCCTGTTCGCCTACCGGCTCGGGCTGTTCGAGCTGCACTGGCTGCACCGGCCCGGGCAGCTGCTGGTCGCATCGGAGCGG
Organism: Thermoleophilaceae bacterium; assembly: GCA_013813135.1. Classification (GTDB taxonomy): domain Bacteria; phylum Actinomycetota; class Thermoleophilia; order Solirubrobacterales; family Thermoleophilaceae; genus JACVRW01. The sequence goes on from JACCSF010000210.1 coordinate 5,530, forward strand.
GTCACCCACGAGCAGTGGCACACGGTCCAGCAGGACGTTCTGCTGGTCCTGGACCCGGATGACCTCCACCAGCCCCACGCCGAGCGCCTGATCGGAGACGAGCTGCTCGAGCAGGCGCGGGTGCAGAAGGTCGACACGCAGGCTCATCTTCGCGGCGAGGCCCGCGGCGCTGCCGCCGCGGAACGCGCTCGGGCGGCTGTGGCAGACAGTTGAGTCGCCGCTTCGCGCTACTCGTCAACCCGGCCTCGGCCGGGGGCAAGGCGCTGAAGGCGCTTCCGGCCGTCCACGAGGCGCTCGACCGCCTCGGCGCTCCTCACCGGACGGCGATCACGCGCAGCACCGAGCACGCGGCTGAGGAGGCCGCTCGCGCCGCCGAGCGGGGCGAGACTGTGGCCGCGCTCAGCGGCGACGGCCTGCTGCGTCCGCTCGCAGGGGCGCTCAAGGGCACGGGCTCCGCGCTGGCGGTGATCCCCTGCGGACGTGGCAACGACCTCGCGCGCGTGCTCGGGATCCCCACCGACCCGACCGCGGCGGCGGAGCTCGCGGTGCAGGGCCCGGAGAGGCTCATCGACGTCGCCAACGTCGACGGCACGCCGTTCCTCGGGATTGCCAGCTTCGGCTTCGATTCCGACGCCAGCCGGATCGCCAACGCGGCCAAGCTGGTCAGGGGCAACGCCGTCTACCTATACGCGGCGCTGCGCGCCCTCGCCGCCTGGAAGCCGGCGGCATTCAGCGTGATCGTCGACGAGGAGCGCCACGAGGTGACCGGCTACTCGGTCGCGGTGGGCAACTCCAAGGCCTACGGCGGCGGGATGTTCGTCCTGCCCCAGGCCGAGCTGGACGACGGCCAGCTCGACGTCCTGATCTCCAAACAGGCCTCCAAGCTGACGTTCCTGCGCGGGGTGCTCGACACCTTCAAGGGCGCGCACGTTGATTCGCCCAACGTGCAGTTCCTCCGCGGCGCGGTGATCGAGGTGGCCTCGGACCGGCCGTTCGTGATCTATGGGGACGGGGACCCGATCGGCGCCACTCCCGCCACCATGCGCGTGGAGCAGCGCGTGCTGCGCGTCATCGCGCCGGCCTGATGTACCGGCTCGCCCGGCCGCTCGCCCGGCTGGTCCGGGCCGCAAGCCGGCGCCTCGGCCGTACCGGTGGCACGACCGCGCCCGGCCGGCTGCTGCTGCGGCTCTCCCCCGGCGCGCTCGACCGCATGGCGCACGACCTGGACGAGGGCTCGCTACTCGTGTCGGCAACGAACGGCAAGACCACGACCTCGGCGATGCTTGCGGCCTGCCTGGAGCGGGCGGGTCGGCCGGTCGTCCATAACCGCGCCGGATCGAACATGGCCAGGGGCGTTGCGACGGCGCTGCTCGACGCCGACCGCGGCGCCGGCCAGCTCGGGCTGTTCGAGGTCGACGAGGCCTGGCTGCCGGGAGTGGCCGAGCAGATCAACCCGCGCCTGCTGCTGCTCTCCAACCTGTTTCGCGACCAGCTCGACCGCTACGGCGAGCTCGAGCTGCTGGCCGACCGCTGGGCCGAGCTGGTCGAGCGACTCGACGGCAGCGCCCGCTTCGTTCTCAACGCCGACGACCCGCTGATCGCTGACCTCGGGCGCGGCCGTGACGGCGTGACCTACTTCGGCGTGGAGGACGACTCCCAGGCCCTGCCCGGCATGCAGCACGCGGCCGACTCGAAGCACTGCCGCAACTGTGGCCACGCCTACACCTACGAGGCGATCTACCTCGGCCACATGGGGCGCTACCGCTGCCCCAACTGTGGCCGCGAGCGCCCGGCGCCGCAGGTTGCGGCCACGCGCGTTGCGCTCGACGGCATGACCGGCTCCGAGTTGGACCTGCGCACGCCGCAGGGGAAGTTGAGCGTCCGGCTCCCCCTCCCCGGCCTCTACAACGCGTACAACGCCGTCGCCGCCGCTGCCACCGCGCTCGAGCTCGGCGTCCCGCTCGCCACCGTCGGCGAGGCACTCGAGGGCTTCAGCGGCGCCTTCGGCCGCGTGGAGACGATCCCGATCGGTGGGCGGCGGGTCTCGATCCTGCTGGTCAAGAATCCGGCCGGCGCCAACGAGGTGCTGCGCACGCTCACGCTCGAGGCCGGCCGGCTCGACCTCTGGCTCGCCCTCAACGACCGCATCGCCGACGGGCGCGACGTCTCCTGGATCTGGGACGCCGACTTCGAGGTGCTCGCCGGCCGCGTGCGCCGCGCCACCTGCTCGGGCACGCGGGCCGAGGAGATGGCGCTGCGCCTGAAATACGCCGGGATCGACGCCGAGCTTGTGGTGGAGCGCGACCTGGAGCGCTCGCTCGACCAGGCGGTCGCGACCGCCACCGGCGAGCGGCTCTACGCGCTGCCCACCTACACCGCGCTGCTGGAGCTGCGCGACCTGCTCGCGCGCCGTGGGCTCGCCAAGCGGTGGTCCGAGTGAGCGACGCCGCGGTCTGGCACGACGTGGAGTGCGGCTCCTACGCCGCCGATCTGCCGCTCTGGCGCGAGCTGGCGAAACGCGCCGGCGGGCCGGTGCTCGAGCTCGGTGCCGGCACCGGCCGCGTGGCGCTGGACCTGGCCGCTCACGGGCACGGGGTCACGGCTGTGGAACGCGACCGCGAGCTGCTCGACGAGCTGGCCCGGCGTGCCCAGGCGCGCGGGTTGGAGGTCGAGCGCGTCGCGGACGATGCCCGGAACCTCACCCTCAGCACCCGCTTCGCCCTCGTGGTCGCCCCCATGCAGTTCCTGCAGATCGTGGGCGGCCCGGCGGGTCGGTCGGCGGTCATCGGCGCGGCCGCCGCAAGCCTCGCCGTCGGAGACCATTTCGCGGCCGCGCTCGTCGAGGTGGATGAGAGCGTGGCTCCCGACGACGCGGCCCCACCGGTGCCGGACGTCGGGGAGCACGACGGCTGGGTCTACTCCAGCCTGCCGCTCGACGTGCGCCCCGAGCCCGGCGGCGTGGCGGTCGAGCGGCTGCGCCAGCGGGTGTCGCCCGCCGGCAGGCTCGAGGAGGAGCGCCACACGCAGCTGCTCGACTCGCTCACGGTCGACCAGCTGGAGTACGAGGCGGCCGAGCGCGGCCTGCGGGCCGTCGAGCGGCGCGAGGTCCCGGCGACCGCCGACCACGTCGGCAGCATGGTGGTGGTATGCCGACGCTGAGGGTCTGCTCGCTCTACCCCGAGCTGATGAACATCTACGCCGACCGCGGCAACATCGCGGTGCTGCGAGCGCGCTGCGAGTGGCGCGGGCTGGGCTTCGAGCACGCTGCGGCAAGCCTGGGCGCGCCGCTCGACCCGGACGCCCACGACCTCTTCTACATGGGCGGTGGCCAGGATCGCGACCAGATCGCCGTGGCTCACGACATGGCCGCCACCAAACGGGAGGCCCTGCACGCTGCGGCCGGCCGCGGCGCGGTGGTGCTGGCCGTTTGCGGGGGCTACCAGCTGCTGGGCCACTCCTACGAGCTGGGCGGCGATGAGCTTCCCGGCGTGGGGCTCGTCGACCTGCGCACGGTGCGCGAGCCGGGCCCGCGGCTGATCGGCAACTGCGCCATCGAGGCCGACCTGGGAACCGGCTCGCGCGTGATCGCCGGGTTCGAGAACCACGGCGGGCGCACCCACCTCGGTCCCGAGGAGCGCCCGCTCGGGCGCGTGTTGGCGGGGCACGGCAACAACGGCAGCGACGGCTTCGAGGGCGTCCACCGCGACAACGTGATCGGCACGTACCTCCACGGCCCCCTTCTCCCCAAGAACATCTGGCTGGCCGACCACCTGATCGAGCTGGCGCTGGGCGTGGAACTGGAGCCCCTGGCCGACCAGCAGTTCGAGGACGGCGCCCACGCCTCGGCACGGCGGGCTGCGGGCGTGCAGGCCCGGCTCAACTGAAACCGGCCTGCATCAGGAGGCGGCGCTGCCCGCCACGCGCAGCACCTCGGCCACCGACGTGACGCCCGCCTCGATCTTGTGCAGGCCGTCCTCGCGCAGCGTGCTCATGCCCTGCTCGCGTGCGAACGCGCGCATGCCGTCGGCGGAAGCCTTCTCCAGGATCAGGCGGCGCAGACCGTCGGTGACCGGCATCACCTCGTAGATCCCGAGCCGGCCGCGATAGCCGGTGTGGTTGCACCGCACGCAGCCGACGGGCTCATAGGCCTTGAAGCCGCTCTCGACGTCGAAGCCCTGGTCGGCGAGCACCTGCTTGGACAGCTCGACCTGGGTCTTGCACTCGCACAGCCGGCGCACCAGCCGCTGGGCCACGACGCACGCGACGCCGGAGGCGACCAGGTACGGCTCGATGCCCATCTCGACCAGGCGCGCGGCGGCGAGCGGCGCGTCGTTGGTGTGCAGGGTCGTGAGCACCAGGTGACCGGTCAGGGCGGATTCGATCGCGATCAGCGCGGTGTCCTTGTCGCGCACCTCGCCCACCATGATCACGTCGGGGTCGGCGCGGACCATCGAGCGCAGACCGGCGGCGAAGGTGAGTCCGGTCTTCGGGTTGACCTGCACCTGCTTGACGCCGGTCAGCTCGTACTCGACGGGGTCCTCGACCGTGATGATCGTCTTCTCCGGAGTGTTCACCGTGGTGAGCCCCGCGTACAGTGTGGTGGTCTTCCCCGACCCGGTCGGCCCGGTCACGAGGATGGCCCCGTGCGTGGAGTGGAGGGCCTTGTTGAAGCGCTCGCGGTCGTGCTCCCCCATGCCGAGCACGTCGAGGTCCATCACCACGGCGTCCTTGTCGAGGATGCGCATCACGATCGACTCGCCGCGGACCACCGGGAGGGTGGCCACGCGCAGGTCGACGTGGTGGCCGTCGACCGACAGCCCGATGCGGCCGTCCTGCGGCACGCGCCGCTCGGCGATGTCGAGGTTGGCCATGATCTTCACGCGCGAGATCAGGCCGGCGACGAGCTGGCGCGGAACGGTCGTGGTGTCCATCACCACGCCGTCGATGCGGTAGCGCACGCGCATGTCCGACGCGCGCGGCTCGAAGTGGATGTCCGAGGCGCCGCGCCGGACGGCGTCGGCGATCACCGAGTGCACGAGCTTGACGACCGGCGCCTCGTCGGCCTGGTCGCGCAGCTCGATCACCTCGGCGGCGGCCTCCGGGGCGTCGTCGAGTTCCTCGACAGCATCGCCCAGCCGCGACTGCTGGCTGATCAGCCCTTCGATGTCCTCCGGCGAGGCGACCGCGCGCCGAACCTCGTAGCCGGTGGCCATCGCGATGTCGTCGAGCGCCAGCACGTTGGCCGGGTCGGCGGTCGCCACCAGCACTGTCTGCTCACCCAGGAACGAGATCGGAATCGTCTGGTAGCGACGCGCCTTGGAGGCGTCGATCAGGTTGGCGGCGCCTTGATCGACCTCGAAGGAGTTCAGGTCGACGTAGTCGAGCCCGTTGCGCTCGGCGAGTGCCTGGGCGAGCTGGTTGGAGTCGACGATGCCGGCGTCGATGAGCGACTGGCCGAGCGGCACGCCGTTGGCGCGCCCCTCGTCGACCACCTTCTCCACGAGCTCACGTTCGGCGAAGCCGAGGTGGACGATCACGTCACCGATTCGGCGCTTGGCCCCCGTTCGCTGCGTGGGCGGCCTGAGTCCAGGCACGGGAACCGCGCCGGCGGGGGCGGCAGGACTCTCACTCATGCTTTAGGTATCGGCAGCCGGGCGCCGTAAATAAAGTCCGCTCAGGCCAGCATGGATGCGCGCGCCGCGCTTTCCCGGTCCGGGCAGACGCGCAACGTCTCGACCATGTCCGTGATCTCGAAGACGCGGCGCAGCGGACCGGGGGGACAGACGACCGCAAAGCCCTTGCGACGCAGCATCAGACGCCGGTTGGCGTTGATCAGAAGGGCCAAACCGGTTGAGTCCATGAAGCCCACGGCGGTGAGGTCCACGACCACCGCTTTGATGGCCTCGGCGACCGAGGAATTGAGGACGCTGATCAGGCGCGAAGCGGTGGCAATGTCCAGCTCGCCTTCGACGAGCACCAATTCGACGCCGTCCCGCGACGTGCGCTCAAGGGCGAGGGTTTGCACAGCCAGGCGAGACTAACCCACAGGGCGGACTCGTGCCTCAGATCTCTTCTGTGAGAAGCATCTTCGGCTAGGAATCTGGGTAGAGGGCTGTCGCCCCGGCAATCGCCGGCCTTGGACAGGAAAAAACGAAACGGAGGCACACATGGCGTTTGCTATTGCCGGCACCGGACTCGGGATCATCGGACTCTTGGTGGTCATTCTGCTTGTCATTCTGATCTTGCGTGCGCTGTGACGAAGCGAAGAAGCGAGGCGGGCTTTCAACGGCCGGTCGAGCCGAATCCGCCCAGGCCCCGCGACGTCTCGTCCAGCTCGTCGACCTCCTCGAGCTCACCGGTCTCCACCTCGACCAGCACGAGCTGTGCGATCCGGTCGCCGGGCTCAACCTCGAACGGCTTTGCGCCGTCGGTGTTGAGCAGCAGCACGCGCACCTCGCCGCGGTAGCCCGCATCGATCAGGCCGGGCGCGTTCACGACCGAGATGCCGTGGCGCGCCGCCAGTCCGGAGCGCGGCACCACGAGGCCGGCGTGCCCCTCTGGGATCGCGACGGCGATGCCGGTTCCCACGCTGGCGCGCTCACCGGGGGCGATCGTGACCGCCTCGGCCGCGTGCAGATCGTACCCCGCGTCGCCCTCGTGGGCTTGGGCGGGTGGGCGCGCCGCCGCGCTCAGGCGGCGGAAGCGCAAAGTCACTCCGGCGCGCCGCCGTTTGTCGAGAAGCGCTCGAAGCGAGCCGCCGCGGCGGCGGGCACGCGTGCCTTGATGCGCACGCCCTCGGCGGTGTCCGTGCGCTCGAGCTCGCCGGCGAGGTCGTGCAGCTCGGACAGCGTGCCGCCCTCGCCGTAGGGGAGCAGCAGCTCCATCGGGCGCAGGGAGGCGAGGAAGCGCGCCTCGATCGCGTCGCGCAGCGCGTCGAGGCCCTCTCCGGTCTCCCCGGACACCTGCACGGCGCCGGGGAAGCGGAAGGACAGCGCCCGCCGGCGCTCGTCGTCGAGCAGGTCGACCTTGTTGAGCGCGAGCAGCCGCGGCCTCTCCCCCGCTCCCGTCTCGGCCAGCACCGCGTCGACGGCGTCGAGCATCGCGTGCAGGTCCCCCTCGGGCACCGAGGCATCGGCCACGTGCACGATCAGGTCCGCCCCGAGCGCCTCCTCGAGGGTGGCCGAGAACGCCTCCACGAGCTGGTGCGGCAGCTTGCGGATGAAGCCGACGGTGTCGGTCAGCAGGTAGGTGCGCCCGCCGATCTCGAACGAGCGCGTGGTCGGGTCGAGCGTGTGGAAGAGGCGCTCGCGCACCCCCACGTCCGCGCCCGTGAGCGCGTTGAGCAGCGTCGACTTGCCGGCGTTCGTATACCCGGCCAGGGCCACCGTCGGAAGCCCCGCGCGCTCGCGCTCGGCGCGCATGGTGCCGCGCGTGCCCTTGGTCTGGACCAGGCGCCGTTTGAGAGCGGAAATGCGGTCGCGCGCCAGGCGGCGGTCGGTCTCGATCTGGGTCTCACCGGGGCCTCTCGTGCCGATGCCGCCGTCGATGCGCCCGGCGCCGAGGCGCTCGAGGTGCGTCCACAGCCCGCGCATGCGGGCGAGGTTGTACTCGAGCTGGGCGAGCTCGACCTGGAGCTTCCCTTCGGCCGAGTGGGCGTGGTCGGCGAAGATGTCGAGGATGATCGCGGTGCGGTCGATCACGGGCATGTCGAGCGCCTGCTCAAGGTTGCGCTCCTGGCGCGGCTTGAGCTCGTCGTCGACTGCCACGAGGTTGGCGTCGGACTCCTCGATCGCCTGCTTCAGCTCGACCAGCTTGCCCTTGCCGAAGTAGCGGTCGGGGTCGGGCTCGGCGCGGCGCTGCGTCAGCTCGCCGGCCACCGCCACGCCGGCGGTGCGCAGCAGCTCCTTGAGCTCGGCCAGGTCCGCCTCGTGCGGGCCGGCGGCGATGAGGAAGGCGCGCTGGCGCGCGCGCGGATTGCGCACGCCTTCTCCATAGCGAGTCTCGCTGCTGCGGCCATCGCGACTGCGCTGCATCCCATCAAGTCTAGGCGCGCGACAGATGCAACCTCTCCACCGGCGGCATCACCCCCCGGCGCGTGAACTCCGACGGGATCGACGCGCCCGGGAGCACCACGACACCCTCCTCCGGGTCGCCCAGCCAGCTGGCGTGGCCGACCGCGTAGCGGTGGGCACAGAGGGCGCAGACGATCGCGTCGATCTCCTCGATGCGGCGGTGCCAGAGGTCGCCGCCGTCGTCGATCACGTGGTCGCCGGCAAGCTCCTCCATTCGCATCGACACGCCGAGCGGATGGCGCTTGGCCGGCAGCCGGCGAGCCTGCAGCGCGCAGAACACGCCGTCGGCATTGGTCTCGAACAGCGGGGAGCGCCGGTACGCGCCCTCGTCGACCTGGCCTGTGCGCTCCTCTCCGCCGGGCGCGAACGCCGGCAGCTCGCGCAGCAGGTCGGCCAGGGAGCGCGTCTCCTGTGTGGCCGCCTGCGGAGCCACGCCGCGGCGCAGCAGCAGCGCGTCGCAGTCGCGCCCCGGGCGCCCGTTGCGCGGGCCCGCCAGCGGCGCGCCGATCCCGATCACCACGTCGCTGAGCTTGAGCAGCTCGCGCGCCACGTCCTCGGCCGACCCCGGCTCGTAGAACAGCGCGCTCAGCCGGACCGGCGGCTCCGGCGTGCGCACCTCCTCCAGCATGGCCAGCTGGAGCGAGCCCTGCGCCGCGACCACGCCGCAGTAGTGCATCTACCCGGCCGCCAGGCTGTCGCGCAGGCGCTCGACCGCCTCGGCCAGGCGCGCGTCCGGCACGGTCAGCGAGATGCGAAAGAAGCCCTCGCCGTTGGGGCCGTAGGCGCCACCCGGCGACACCACCACGCCGGACTCCTCGAGCACCAGCTCGCAGTAGGACGCGGAGGTGTGGCCGCTGGGCACGGGCGCCCAGACGTAGATCGTGCCCTTCGGCCGGGTCACGTCCACGCCGATCTCCCCCAGCGCGTCGCAGACCAGGTCGCGCCGGCGCTGGTAGATCGCGCCCATCTCCTCCGGCGGGCCCGCGTCGAGCGCGGCGGCCGCGGCG
>JACCSF010000253.1 GCA_013813135.1 Thermoleophilaceae bacterium
GCACGGTGTCGCTCGGCACCTGGATGCACGTCGAGAGCTTCCGGGTCGATTGGGCCCTCCGCTACGACACGCTGGCCGCGGTGATGGTCGCGATGGTCACCTTCGTGGCGACGCTGATCCATATCTACAGCGTCGGCTACATGAGCCACGACGCGACGATCCCGCGGTTCTTCAGCTACCTCAGCCTGTTCACCTTTGCCATGCTGATGCTGGTGACGGCGGACAACCTGGTGCAGCTCTTCTTCGGCTGGGAGGGCGTCGGCCTCGCGAGCTACTTGCTCATCGGCTACTGGTATGACCGGCCGAGTGCCAACCGCGCCGCCATGAAGGCCTTTATCGTCAACCGGGTCGGCGACCTGTTCTTTGCCGTCGGTATCGCGCTGGTGTTCCTGCTGTTCGGGTCCGTCGAGTTCACCGAGATCTTCGCCCGGGTCCACGAGCACGCCGGCGACAGCTACCGCCTGTTCGGCACCACCTGGCGCGCCTACGAGGTCGTCGGCCTGCTGCTGTTCCTCGGCGCCATGGGCAAGTCGGCCCAGCTCGGCCTGCACACCTGGCTGCCGGACGCCATGGAGGGGCCGACGCCCGTCTCGGCGCTCATCCACGCGGCCACCATGGTCACGGCCGGCGTCTACCTGATCGCGCGCACCCACCCGCTGTTCGAGCTGGCCCCGGCCGCCGCCGACGTCGGCGCGATCATCGGCACGGCGACGCTCGTGTTCGCGGCCACGGTGGCGCTCGCCGTCACCGACCTGAAACGGACGATCGCCTACAGCACGATCAGCCAGATCGGCTACATGGTGCTGGGCGTCTCGGTGTTCGCCTACGGAGCCGGCCTCTTCCATCTGATGACCCACGCCTTCTTCAAGGCGCTGCTGTTCATGGGCGCCGGTTCGGTGATCAGCGCCATGGGCGGCATCCAGGACATGGACCGCATGGGGGGCTTCCGCAAGGCCATGCCGTTCACGTTCGCCGCCTTCACGGCCGGCGCGCTCGCGCTCGCCGCCTTCCCGTTCACCTCCGGCTTCTTCTCGAAGGACGAGATCCTGGCCTTCACGGTCGAGCGCGGCGGCTGGTACGTCGTCCTGGCGATCGCCGGCTACGCGGGCGCGGCACTGACCGCCTTCTACGCCTTCCGCATGGTGTTCCGCGTCTTCTACGGCAATCCCGTCGAAGAGGCGCGCGAGCTCGAGCAGGGCCACCTCGCCCACCACCCGCCCGCCAACCCGGCGACCGGGGAGCCGGAGGACACCGGCGTGGGCTTCCCGGCCGAGGAGCACCACATCGCCGAGCGCGAGCTGCCCATGCGCGCCGCGATGGGGCCGCTTGCGGTGCTGGCGCTGCTGGCCGGGCTGGTCCAGGTGCCGGGCGTGAGCGACGTGATCGAGAACTTCCTCGAGCCCACCTTCGAGGACTCCCGCTTCCATGAAGCGGCACCGAGCGACGGCTCCGAGTGGGTCGGCCTGGGGCTCGGAGGCCTGATCGCGCTCGCCGGCATCTCCGCCGCCTACTACGCCTACGTGCGCAGGCGCGGGGTGACGCTCGAGCTGCGCGACCGCTTCCCGCGCGCGCACGCCTTCCTCATCAACAAGTGGTACTTCGACGAGCTGTTCGAGGCCCTCTTCGTGCGGCCGGTCGCCACGGCCGGCGCGTTCGGCCGCGCCGTCGTCGAGACCCGCTTCGTCCAGGGCTTCATCGTCGGCGGCGCCACCGGCGCGGTGCGCGTCGGCAGCTCGTTCGCGCGTGCGATCCAGACCGGCTACCTGCGCGCCTACGCCCTGCTGCTGATGCTCGGCGTGGCCCTGCTCGCCCTCTACTTCCTGCTGGCCAGCTCGTGACCATCCACCTCTCGATAGTGCTCTTCCTGCCGCTGGCGACCGGCTTGCTCGGAGCGTTCCTCCCGAGGGGCATGGCGCGCTGGGCGGTGCTGGCCGGGACGGTGGCGGTGCTGCTGTACACGGTCGCGCTGCTCGTCGATTTCGACGCCGGCGGGGGGGTCCAGTACGTGACCGACGACGAGTGGATCCCCGACCTCGGCATCCGCTACCAGCTCGGGATCGACGGGCTCAACCTGTTCATGGTCGCCCTCACCGCGATCGCCTGGGTGCCCTGCACGCTGGTGGCCGCCTTCCGCCAGCACGACCGGCCCAAGCTCTTCTTCTTCAACCTCGCGCTGGCCGAGACCGCCGTGCTGGGCGCCTTCCTCGCCCAGGACCTGGCGCTGTTCATCGTCTTCTTCGACCTGATGCTGATCCCGTTCTACTTCATGATCGGCGGCTGGGGCACCGGCGACCGCGTGCGTGCAACGACCAAGTTCGTGATCTACACGCTGGCCGGATCGCTGCTGATGATGGCGGCGGCGATCGCGCTGGGCGTGCTGTCCACGCCCGACGGCGGCGAGATCTCCTTCTCGCTCGCCGAGCTGCAGCAGCGCTCGGTCTCGGAGGGCACGCAGCAGTGGATCGTGCTGCTGTTCGCGCTCGCCTTCTTCGTCAAGGCGCCGCTGTTCCCGCTGCACGGCTGGGTGCCCGAGACCTACCGCTCGTCTCCGATCGTCACGATCGCGCTGCTCGGCGGCGTACTGTCCAAGGTCGGCGTCTACGGCTTCCTGCGGATCGTGCTGCCGATCATGCCCGAGGGCTCCCAGCACTGGCAGGAGCTGTTCATCATCATCGCGGTCTTCTCGATCCTCTACGGGTCGATCCTGGCGTTCTCCCAGGACAACGTACGGCTGGTGGTGGCGTACTCCTCGATCGCCCAGATGGGCTTCATCGTGCTGGGCATCTTCGCCCTGGAGGACAAGGGCGCCCAGGGCGCGGTGTTCCAGATGCTCAACCACGGCCTCGTGGTGGTGCCGCTCTTCCTGATCGTCGGGGTGATCGCCGCGCGGGCGAGCGGGAGCGAGTCGCTCTCCGAGCTGGGCGGCATGGCGTTCCGAGCGCCCGTCCTCGCGACGCTGTTCCTGATCGTCGCGTTCGCCACGCTGGCGATGCCGGGCTCGGGCAACTTCGTGGGCGAGGTGCTCGTGCTGTTCGGGACCTTCGAGGACAAGCTCGTGTACGGACTGGTCGCGAGCGCCGGCGTGGTGCTGACCGCCATCTACATGATCCGCGTCTTCGGCGGCACGATGCACAATCCCCCCGGGGCGGACGTCGAGTCGAGTGAGATCGACGGACTCCACCTGGCGGCGATCGCGCCGCTGGTCGCCGTGATCGTGGCGCTGGGGGTGTACCCGAACTTCGTGGTGCACCGGACCGAGAAGGCGACCACCGCCTCGATCCAGGAGGCGCATGGCGTCGGCGAACAGGTGGCTACGCGATGACGCTGCCGCTCGCCGAGATCCAGGCCCCGGACATCGACTACAAGGCGCTGTCGCCGCTGATGGCCACGATCGGCGGCTCGATCGTGGTGCTGATGGTTGGGCTGCTGCGCGGCCGCCTGGTGCAGACCGTGCTGGTGCCGGCGCTCACCGCCCTGTCGCTGTTGACCGCGATCGGCCTGACGATCTGGATCTGGGAGCCGGGCGTTCAGCAGCCGATCATCGAGGGCTCGCTGACGATGGACGCCCTGGCTCTCGGGGTCGCCGTGCTGGTCTACGTGGCAGGGCTGGTGTGCGTGGCGCTGTCCCTGCGAGCGGTCGCGGCGCGCGAAGCCGGTCACGGCGAGTACCACTCGATGCTGCTCGGGTCGATCACCGGCATGGTCGTGCTCGCGGCCTCGTCGGACCTGATCACCCTGTTCGTCGGCATCGAGCTGCTGTCGATCCCGCTCTACGTTCTGTGCGCCTCGGAGCTGCACCGGCGCACGTCGCTCGAGGCGGGGCTCAAGTACCTGGTGATCGGATCGGTCGGCTCGGCCACGCTGCTCTACGGCCTCGCGCTGCTCTACGGCGCGACCGGTGCGATGCAGTTCGACGCGATCGCGTCGGCGATCTCCTCAGACGAGGTGAGCCTCACCGACCCGCTGCTGCTCACCGGCATCGGGCTGATCGCCACGGGCCTCGCTTTCAAGGCCTCGGTGGCGCCGTTTCACCAGTGGACCCCGGACGTCTACCAGGGCGCGCCCACGCCGATCACCACCTTCATGGCGGTCGCCACCAAGGCGGCGGCCTTCGGGGTCGCGCTGAGGCTGTTCGACGGCGCGCTCGGCCTGTCGCAGCTCGAGTGGGGCCCGGCGCTGGCCGCGCTGGCCGCGGCCACGATCGTGATCGGCAACGTCGGCGCGCTTACCCAGCGGTCGCTGAAGCGGCTGCTCGCCTGGTCGAGCGTGGCCCAGGCCGGCTACCTGATGGCGGGCGTGGTGGTGGGCTCGACGCTCGGCCTGCAGGCGACGGTCTTCTACCTCGCCGTCTACCTGGTGATGAACGTGGCGGCGTTCGCGGTGGTGATCGCACGCGAGCGGGTCTCCGAGCGCGGCGACGACCTGTCGTCGCTGGAGAACCTCGGCCAGACGCAGCCCTGGCTTGCGTGGCCGATGACGATCGCGATGCTGTCGCTGGCGGGCGTGCCCGCCACCGCCGGCTTCATCGGGAAGTTCTATTTGATCGACGCGGCCGTGGCGGGCGACTACGCGTGGCTCGGAATCGTGATCGTCGTGGGCGCCGTGGTGTCGTTCGCGTACTACCTGCGCGTGGTCGCGGTGATGTGGATGGGCGGCTACGAGGTCGAGCTGCCGACGATCCCGCCGCGCCAGGTCAAGCCCGTGTCGGGCTGGTCGCCAGAGGCAGACCTGAGCGCCCAGCCGGAGGTCGCGGCGATCGCGATCGCGTTCGCGGCGGCAACGATCCTCTTCGGCGTCTGGCCGGACCCGCTGTTCGACGCCGCGCGCGACATCGGCACGGCGCTGTCGGGCCTGCGCTAGCGGCTCGGTCGGGTATGTAGATGCCGTACCACTTGGTACGGGTAATCCCGCGCAGACCGTGGTGAGGGAACCGACGCGTCGGGGTGAGATCAGCCGAGATGGCTCCACCTACGCCCTGGTAGACCCCTTGTTCGAGGCCTGGATTGGGGCTACACGGCGATCTCGGCGTTAGCTCGCGTCGGCTCCGAAAGAGCGTTACGCTCCTCTGCGGCATCGAAAGGGAGCGAGGAATGAGCGAGAACCTGGCCCGGATCCTCACCGAGACGGCGGCCCAGCACGGCGACCTGACGGCGTTCAAGCTGGACGACGTCGAGTTGAGCTACGCCGCGCTCGACGAGTCGAGCGCGCGCATCGCGTCGCTGCTCAAGGCGAAGGGCGTGGGCACGGGCGATCGCGTCGGCCTGATGCTGCCGAACGTCCCCTACTTCCCCGCGATCTACTACGGAATTCTGCGCGCGGGCGCCGTCGTGGTGCCCATGAACGTGCTGCTCAAGGGCCGCGAGGTGACCTTCTACCTCCAGGACCCCGGGGCCAGGGTCGTTTTCGCGTGGCACGAGTTCGCCGAGGCCGCCGGGGAGGGCGCCGACCAGGCAGGCTCCGAGTGCATCCTCGTCAAGCCGGGCGAGTTCGAGCAGCTCGTCGTCGCCCACGAGCCCGACCCCGACGTCGCCGACCGCGCAGAGGGCGACACCGCGGTGATCCTGTACACGAGCGGCACCACCGGCCAGCCCAAGGGCGCCGAGCTGACGCACGCGAACCTGTACCGCAACTGCTCGACCACCTCGAGCACGCTCGGCGGGTTCGGCGTGGGTGACGTACTGCTCGGTGCGCTGCCGTTGTTCCACTCTTTCGGGCAAACGTGCACGATGAACAGCGCGGTCTGCACCGGAGCCACGGTGACCATGCTGCCGCGCTTCGACCCCGACAAGGCCCTCGAGATCCTGGAGCGCGACCGCGTGACGGTCTTCCAGGGCGTGCCGACGATGTACAACGCCATGCTGCACGCCGAGGGGGCCGACGCGGCGGACACCTCGACGCTGCGCCTGTGCATGTCCGGGGGCGCCGCCATCCCGGTGGAGCTGATCCGCGCCTTCGAGGACAAGTTCGGCTGCGCGATCCTGGAGGGCTACGGCCTGTCCGAGACCTCGCCGGTGGCGTCGTTCAACCACCCCGACAAGGAGCGCAAGCCGGGGTCGATCGGCACCCCGATCGCCGGCGTCGAGATGGAGGCCTGGGACGACAACGGCGACGAGGTGCCGCAGGGCGAGGTCGGCGAGATCGTGATCCGCGGGCACAACGTCATGAGCGGCTACTGGAATCGGCCCGAGGCCACTTCCGAGGCGATCAACAGCCAGGGGTGGTTCCGGACCGGCGACATGGCAAGGGTCGACGAGGACGGCTACTTCTTCATCGTCGATCGCAAGAAGGACCTGATCATCCGCGGCGGCTACAACGTCTACCCGCGCGAGATCGAGGAGGTGCTCTACGAACACCCGGCCGTGCAGGAGGCGGCCGTGGTCGGCGTGCCGGACGAGGCGCTCGGCGAGGAGGTCGGCGCGGCGGTGGTGCTGCGCAAGGGCGAGTCGCTCGGCGCCGACGAGTTGAAGGCCTTCATCAAGGAGCAGGTCGCCGCCTACAAGTACCCGCGCAAGATCTGGTTCGTGGACGAGCTGCCCAAGGGTCCCACGGGCAAGATCCTCAAGCGCGAGATCGAGGTGCCGCAGGCGGTCGAGGCGGCGTCTGGCTAGACCAGGTCCAGCGCGACCCGCTGCGCCACCCGCGAGCCTGCGCCGATCGCGTTCGCGACCGAGCGGAAGTTCTCGGTGGCGGCGTCGCCGGCCGCGTAGACACCGGGGACGGCGGTGCGCCCGTCGCCGTCGGTCACGATCGTGTCGCCCGCGGTCAGCTCGCAGCCGAGCGCCGCGGCGATGCCGTTGGGCTGACCGCGATTCGTGCGCACGAACAGCGCGTCGCGCTGCTCGGCCGGCCCCTCGACGAACTCGATGCGCTGCAGCCACCCTTCGCTGCCGACGACCTCGCGGATCCGCTCCTCGCGCACTCGCACACCGGCGTCCTGCAGTGCAGCGCGCTCTCCGTTCAGCCGCGCCGGACCGTCCGTGAGCAGCACGACGTCACGGCTCCAGCCGGACACGACGAGGGCCGAGCGCGCCGCATCGGGGCCGGAGCCGAGGACGGCGAGCGAGAGGTCGCGCACCTCCCAGCCATCGCAGAACGGGCAGTGGAACACCGACCGGCCCCAGAGGGCCTCGACGCCCGGCAGCGCCGGCGGGTCGTAGCGAAGGCCATGCGTGAGCACGAGCGAGCGCGTGTGAACGGCCTCGCCACTCTCGAGCTTCACGCCGTATCCCTCGGCCAGCGCCGCGGCGTCGAGCACGGCGCCGTCGCGGACCTCGACGTTGGGGAAGCCCGCGAGCTGCTCACGGCCGGCGCGCCGCAGGTCGGAGGGGGCGACGCCGGTCTGGGCCAGCAGCCCGCCGATCCCGTTCGAGGCGGCGTTGGCCGGACGGCCCGTGTCGAGCACCAGCACGCGCTGGCGCGCGCGCCCGAGCACGAGCGCGGCGCTGAGGCCGGCCGGTCCGCCGCCGACGATCACCGCGTCGACCACCGGCACGCGCGTGGGACGCGAGTGAGTGTCGCCACGGCGCCGCTCGACGGCGGGGGGATTTTGGGAGGTGCAGGTGCTCATTCGAAAGCTAAGACCCGGCGAGGCCGAGGACTCATCGGCGGGATGACGAATAGTGCGGGCCCCGGAGGAATCCCTCCGTGACAAGCGCCACGCTCGCGGCGCGCGCCGGCCGATCAGAGCCAGGTGATTCCGTACTGTAAGCGGCATGCGGATCGAGCCCTATCAACGCTGGGTGCGCGGTCGCGTCGACGGCGCGACCGTGGTGGACAGCAAGCGCGCCGGCCTGCTCTACGAGCCGGGGCGGCTGCCGGTCTACGTCTTCCCCGAGGACGACGTGCGCCTGGAGTCGGTGCCGCCCGCGGCCGTCCGCCGGGTCGATGACCTGATCCACGTCGAGTTCGCCGCGCTCGACGAGTGGCTCGAGGAGGACGAGCCCCAGATCGGCCACGCGCCCGACCCCCACCACCGCATCGACGTGCGCGCCACTTCGCGACACGTGCGCATCTCGATCGACGGGCAGGTGGTCGCCGACACCACCCGCGCGAGGGCGTTGTTCGAGACGGGCCTGCCCGTGCGCTGGTACATCCCGCGCGAGGACGTGACGGCCACGCTCGAGCCCACCGAGCACCGCACGACCTGTGCGTACAAGGGCCGCGCCTCCCACTTCACGGTCGCAGGCGCGCCGGCGGTCGCCTGGAGCTACCCCGACCCGCTCCACGACGGGCTGCCGGTGAAGGACCTGATCGCCTTCTACGACGAGCGCGTGGACGTGGAGGTCGACGGCGAGCCACAGGCGCGTCCGCAGACGAAGTGGTCCCCCGGCCGTTGAGCCGAGCAGCCCCCCGGCCCACTAGATGGTTGGTTTCGCGGCCGCGTGTGCGGGGACGCACGGGACCAAGCCGGGCGGGGGAAGCAGGGCGAAGTTGATACCCGGGGTATCGGCCGTGCGCAAGGGGCCGGGCGGGCCCGGACCGGAGCGATCACGTCCCCCGATGACCCCGAACCGGCGCAGGTATCCGTGCGTCATCCGCGCGCGCGGGGCCGTGGAATCAATCATCTAGGCTCCCCGCCCGTGGCGCTGACTCGCAGAGGACTATTTGGAGCCGGCGCGGCGGGAGCCGCAACCCTCGGGCTCGGTGCCTGCGGCGACGACTACTTCGAGCCCGCCACCCGCCACGCGAAGGACGCGCCGAACACGATCCTGATCGTCACCGACTCGACGCGCTTCGACTACATCCGGGCCTTCAATCCACGGAGCCGCGCGAAGACGCCGAACCTGGACGCGCTCGCCAAGGACTCGCTGTCCTTCTCGCTCGCCGTGCCCGAGGCGATGCCCACCGGGCCGGCCCGCCGCTCGCTGCTCACAGGGGTGCGGTCCTTCCCCTACCGCAACTACGTCCCGACCAAGGGCCTGCCGGTCGGCCCCGGCTGGACCCCGATCCCCGACCACTACCCGATCGTCACCGAGGTGATGGGCGAGGCCGGCATCGAGACCGGCTACTCCACCGACAACCCGTTCCTGATCGGCCCGCGCTTCGCCAACTTCCGGCGCACGGTCGACTGGGTCAAGCCGAGCTTCTCCCAGGGGGCGTACCGGTTCCTCAACAAGCCGTTCAAGCGGCCCGCCACGCGCAGCCAGATCGAGCGCTACCTCCTGCCGGAGCTGTCGGACAGCGTCGAGATCGGCCGCCTGCGCTCGATGGTGGGCTGGAACTCGATCTACCGCGACAACGAGCGCCAGTACCCGACCGCGCGCGTAATGCGTGCCGGCATCAACCTGGTCGACGACCTGAAGCAGCGGCGTCCCTTCTTCATGGGCGTGGACTGCTTCGACCCGCACGAGCCGTTCGACGCCCCGCGCGTCTACCAGCTGGCGGCCGGCAGCCCGAAGGGCATCGAGGTCGAGCAGGCCATCACCCCGATTCAGCCGTTCGAGACGCCCTACTCCTGGGTGGTCCACGTGGACCTGGACGACGACAGCATCGAGCGTGTGCGCGAGCTGTACGCGGCCGAGCTCACCTTCACGGACGAGTGGATCGGGCGGCTGATGAACAAGCTCGCCGACGAGAAGCTGCTCGACGAGAGCGTCATCTACTACATGTCCGACCACGGGCTGACGCTGGGCGAGAACGGCGTGATGGGCAAGGCCGGCGCCAGGGCCCAGTGGCACATCTACCACGTGCCGGCGATGATCCGGCACCCTGAGGGCAAGCTGGCCGGCGAGATGAGCCACTACTTCGCCTCCACGCACGACGTCCCGCGCACCCTGCTCTCGTTCATGGGCGTGCGAGCGCCCGGGATGATGGAAGGGGAGGATCTGTCGGTGCTGTTCGACGGCCGCGAGCCGCCCGAACGGCAGCACTTCACGTCCTGCTACGACAACTACCTGCTGTGCGGCGACCGCGACTGGCTCCTCCTGTCGGACAGCGAGGGGCGCCGCAAGCGCCTGTACGACAAGCGCAGCGATCCGAAGGAGCTCCACAACGTCGCCGCCGACCACCCGCAGATCGTCGACCGCCTGTGGAAGGTGCTCGAGGACGAAGCCGGCGGCACGCTGCCGCAGTTCGGCGCGTCCGGTGCCAGGGGCGTGATCGGCGGGTGACGCCGGGCGCGAGCGGCAGGCTAGGCCCGGCGCGCAGCGATGGTTTCACCCGCCGCGCGCTGCTGCGCCGGGGTGGCGCCACAGCAGCCGGCGGCGGCTTGCTGGCGAGCCTGACCGGGCCCGCCCCTGCGACGGCCGATCGCTTCGGCGGGGAGCCGGGCTCGAGCGCGCTGCTCGTCGTCCTGCCGCTGGTGCGCGCCGACTACGTGAAGGCGTTCGATGGCGGCTCGGGCACCGACACGCCGAACCTGAACGAGCTCACCGGCAAGTCGCTGCGCTTCGACCGCGCGATCCCCGAGTGCATGCCAGCCCTGCCGGTGCGGCGCACGCTCGTGACCGGCATGCGCTCCTTCCCGTTCCGGGCCTGGGAGCGCACCGACGGGATGCCGGCCGTGCCCGGTTACAACCCGGTCTTCGACTGGCAGCCGGTGCTGACCGAGACGATGCGCCTGCGCGGCGTGCGCACCCTCTACGTCACCGACAACCCGATCCTCGACGGGCCGCGCTTCCCGGACGTGCGCCGCCCGGTCGGCACGCCCCCGGCGGCGTCCTCGGCCGAAGGCCTGAAAGCCGAGATCGCCGCCATCGGGCGGCAGTCGGCCGCGGCGGATCGCACCTTCCGCGCCGGGATCCGGGCGCTGGGCGAGCTCGACGGAGATGCTCCGTACTTCCTCGCGATCGACCCGTTCGACCCGGTCGACGCCGCCGAGGCGCCGCCGATCTACGTCAAGCCGGGCGAGGTCGACAAGGAAGGCATCGGCCCGATGAACGACCGTCTCGTAGAGCTGAAGTTCGGCCGGGAGGACATCGAGGAGCTGCGCGCCGCGTACCGCAAGCACGTCGAGCAAGTGGACCGGTGGGTGGGCCGGCTGATGGATGCGGTCCCGGACGACGTGTTCCTGTTCATGCTGGGCGACGTCGGCATCGCCCTCGGCGAGCACGACTACGCCGGGCGCGGCACGCCCACGTCGCACCGGGAGTCGTACGAGATCCCATACCTGATCCGCCATCCCAAGGGGGAGAAGGCCGGCGACGACATGGACTGGTACGCCTCCACACACGACGTGGCGCCCACGCTGTTGTCCTCGATGGGCCTCACGATCCCTGGCAAGATGCGCGGCGAGGACCTGACCCAGCTCTTCGACGACGTGGACGAGGAGGACCTGCCGGACCGGCCTTTCTCGATCACCTGCAGCGGGTCGTTGATCGTCGTGCGCGACAAGCGCTGGTTGATGGTGGCCGACCGGGAGGAGGTGGAGCGGCGCCTCTACGACGACGACGAGGAAGCCGACGACGACGACATGCGCTACGACGACGTCGCAAACGACGAGCCGGGCGTGCTGACGGACCTGTCGCTGGCGGCGCTGACCGTCGCCGGCGGCACTCTGCCCGAGTTCGGCCCCGACGGCGCGCTGCGCCCGTCCCGCCAGCGCGGCGACGACGACATCGACGACGACGGCATTCCGAACGACTGGGACGCCGTGGACAACGAGAACCCGGACGACGACGACGAGCCCGGCGACGTCACCTACGACGGGCGCGACCCCGAGGACCGGATCGCCGCGCCGGGCGGCGGCAGCCCATGAGCGAAGCCGCGGAGCCGGTGGCCGAGACCCGCCGCAACCCGTCGGCGGAGTTCCTCTACGCGAACAAGTGGCGCATCTTCGGCGTGATGATGATCGGCTGGTCGATGTCCCTGCTCGACATCTCGATCGTGAACATCTCGATCCCCGAGCTGCAGGACGAGATGTCCACGGACGTGGGCACGGTCACCTGGGTCATCAACGCCTACAACCTCACGTTCGCAGTCCTGCTCGTGTCGATGGGGCGGCTGGCGGACCAGTTCGGGCGCAGGCGCTTCTTCATCATCGGCCTGACGGTCTTCACGATCGGCTCGGCGCTGTGCGCGACGGCCTGGTCGGTCGAGTGGCTGATCGTCTTCCGATTGATCCAGGGCGTCGGGGCGGGCATCCTGGCGCCGCTCGGCTTCGCGATGACGGTGCTGGTGTTCCCGCCCGAGCAGCGCGGACGCGGGCTCGCCCTGATCGCCGTGGTGGCGCTGGTGTCCTCGGCGCTCGGGCCGGTGGTCGGCGGGGTCCTGGTCGAGGTCGCGAGCTGGCACTGGATCTTCCTGATCAACATCCCGTTCGGCGTGCTCGGCATAGTGATGTGCCTGCGCTGGTGGCCGGAGACCTGGGACCTGAGCGCCGGCCGCCAGGTGGATGTGCGGGGCATGCTGCTGCTCGGCGCGGCCGTCTTCTGCCTGATCGTCGCGCTCGTCGAGGCGAACCCGTTCGGCGGCGACCTGCCGCTCTGGCTCAGCCTGATGCAGGCGGCGATCCTGCTGGGGGCCGCCTTCGTCTGGTGGGAGCGGCGCGCGCCGAACCCGATGATCACGCCGGGGCTGATCGCGAACAAGCAGTTCCGCAACGCCAACCTGGGGATGCTGTTCTTCGGCGCGGGCGCGATCGGCAGCCTGCTGCTGCTGTCGCTCGTGTTCACGAACCTGTGGGGCTACGAGCCGATCGAGGCGGCCTTCGCGCTCGTGCCGGTGCCGCTGATGGGCCTGGTCGCGTGGCCCTTCGCAGCCCGCTCCGCAGACACCAAGCCGCCCGGGGAGATCGCCCGCCCCGCACTGATCGTGATGGCGATCGGGATGCTGTGGGTCTCGTTCCTGCCCTCCACCGCCGGGGACGCCTGGACGTACATCCGCATCCTGCCCGGCCTGCTGATGATCGGGGTGGGGATGGGGATCGGCTTCCCGGCGCTGAACGTGGGCGCGATGGGGGCGGTGGCGGGGCCGGAGGTCGGCCTGGCGTCGGGGATCCTCAACACCGCCCGGCAGCTGGGCGCGGCGATCGGGGTGGCGATCCTGGTGGCCACCTTCGGCGGCGTGCTGCATGCGCACATGTCGTGGTTCGCCGACGACGAGATCGAGGACGTCGTTGACGACTGGGACATGCCGAGCCCGCTCGCGGGATCGGTCATCCAGGCGACGCTGCACGACTACACGGGGGGCACCTCCGACCGCTTCGAGCCCAAGCCGGGATTCGACGAGGAGATCATTCGCCAGACTGCGGGCTCGGCGCGCGAGGGCTACGCGTGGGCCTTCCGGCAGGCGGCGCTGCTCGTGCTCTCGGTGCTGCCGCTGCTGGGTGCGCTGCGGCGCACGCCGACCCAGGCGCGCGCGGAGTTCATGGCGCAGATGCAGGCACAGCAGAGCGAGCCCGAGCCCGCACCGCAGCGACGAGGGGACGGCGGCGACGGCGCGCCGCGGGCAGCGCCCGTTGAGAACCCCGCCACTTGACGGAGGCGCTCGACTAAGCGGTTGCGCCCACCGGTGCGGCCTGTGCGAGCCGCTCTTCCACCAGCGCCACCAGCTTGGCGGCGGACTGCTCGGCGGCTTCCTGCTCGGTGTCGATCAAGAGCTCGGGAGAGCGCGGCTCCTCGTAGGGGTCCGAGACACCTGTGAACGACTCGATCTGGCCGGAGCGGGCGCGCCGGTAGAGGCCCTTCACGTCGCGGCGCTCGCACTCCTCCACGGAGGCCTTCACGTACACCTCCAGGAAGCGCTTGCCCATTCGCGCGCGGGCCGCTTCGCGCGGCTGGCGGAAGGGCGACACCGCGGCCACGAACGTGATCACGCCGTTGCGACTGAGCAGGTCCGAGACCCAGGCGAGGCGGTTGACGTTCTTGTCGCGGTCCTCGCGCGAGAATCCCAGATCCGCGCTGAGGTTCTGGCGCACGTCGTCGCCGTCAAGCACCTCGACGCGGTGGCCCAGGTCGCGCAGCTGGCCCGCCGCCAGCCGGCCGATCGTGGACTTGCCCGAGCCGGACAGCCCGGTCAGCCAGACGCAGAGCCCGTCCATCCCGCGCACCGGGGCGGCCAGCGTGCCGTGCGTGATCGGGCCGAGGTTAGGTTCGCGCCCGTACAGGTCGAAGGCGCGGAAGCAGCTGAACAGACGGTGACCGGGGCCGTGGTAGTCGGAGGAGCCGGTCGTCAGCAGGCCCAGCTCGGCGCAGCGGTCGGCAAGCAGCAGCGCCTGATCCTCGGTGTGCGTGGCGTAGAACACCTCGACACCGTCGAGCCCGGCAGCCCGGTAGCGGCCGATCGCCTCGAGCACCTGCCGCTCGTCCCCGATGTCCCAGAACGGGTGCGCCCACACCGCCACGCCCGCAGCCTCGTGGATCCAGGCGATCGCGTCCTCCACCGTCGGGTGGGTGCGCGCCACGTAGCCCGGCTTGCCCTGGATCAGATAGGCAGGGATGAACGACGAAACGTCGGCGTGCCCCTCCGCGGCCAGCCGGTCGGCGTTCGCCGGGTGGGCCAGGACCGCCGCCGCCAGGTGCGGCCGGCCGACCGGCTTGCCGGCCGCCTTGCGCGCCTCGATCGGCCCGCGGTCGACCGCGAAGCCGAGCTCGCGCAGGCGGGTGGCCATCGCGTCGGCGCGCCGCTCGCGGTCCGCGCGGGCGTCCAGCAGCCGCTCGTTGAGGAGGCGGCTGCGGTGGTCGATCCCGTAGCCCAGCACGTGTAGGTCCTCGTACGGGAGGTCCACGGCCGAGATCTCGGTGGCGGGAACCACCCGCACGCCGTGCAGCGCGCCCGACGCGAGCGCCTCGTCCACGCCGTCGACCGTGTCGTGGTCGGAAAGCGCCAGCAGCTTCACGCCCGCCACGGCGGCGTGCTCCACCACCCGGGCGGCGGACAGCTCGCCGTCGGAGTGCAGCGAGTGCGACTGCAGGTCGAAGGCGGGCGCGCTCACGCGCGCAAGGGTACAAACTCACTCCGCCGCCTCAGCGCGAAGCGGGCGTCCCCCTCGAGCCCCCGCCGCGCCCCACCACCGCGCGGTAGCCCCAGCAGGATCATCGTGCCGATGATGGCGCCGATCAGGCCGGCGAGGTCGAACGCCTCGGTGTCGCCGATGCCAAGCAGCCCGGGCTCCGATCATCTACTGCTCCTTCCCCTCACTCGACGGGTATGCCTTGCCGCATCGTGTTTTCGGTGAGCACGCGCGGCTCGACGAACTGCAGCAGGTAGTCCGGCCCGCCGGCCTTCGCGCCGATGCCGGAGCGGCGATTGCCGCCGAACGGCTGGCGGCCCACCATGGCACCGGTGATGCCCCGGTTCACGTAGAGGTTGCCCACCGGCAGCCGCGCAGCCACGCGCTCGACGGTCGCCGGGTTGCGCGAGAACAGGCCGCCGGTGAGGGCGAAGGGCAGCGCGTCGACGACGTCGCAGGCCTGCTCGATGCCGCTCACCGACGTAACCGACAGCAGCGGTCCGAAGATCTCCTCACGGTTCACGAGGGACTCTTCAGACAGGTCGACCGCGATCGCGGCCGGGCAGAACCAGCCGGGGCCGGGCAGAGGCTCGGCGCGTGCCGCGATCCGTCCCTCGCGCTCCGCGATCTCGGCGTAACGCAGCACGCGCTCCTGCGCCTCGCGCTCGATCACCGGCGGGACCTCCGTGGCGAACTCCTCGGCCTGGCCGACGCGCAGCACCTCGGTCGCGCCCGCGAGCCGCTGCACCAGCGTGTCGCTCACCGCCTCGTGCACCAGCACGCGCGCGGCCGCGGAGCATTTCTGGCCCGCGTAGGCGAAGGCCGACTGGACGATCGCCGGGACAGCCTCGTCGAGGTCGGCGTCCGCCTCCACGATCACGCAGTTCTTGCCGCCCATCTCCGACACGACCCGCTTCACGTGTCCCTGGTCCTCGGGCGTGTCCGCCGAGCTGCGCACGATCTCGAGCCCGACCGCGCTCGAGCCGGTGAAGGCGATCACGTGCACGCGCGGGTCACGCACCAGTGCGGCGCCGGCCTCGCCGAAGCCGGGCACGAGGGAAAGGGCGTCGCGCGGCACGCCCGCGTCGTGAAGCGCCTCCACGAGCATGCCCGCGCTGGCCGGCGACTGCTCGGCCGGCTTGAGCACCACCGCGTTGCCCGCCGCCAGCGCCGCGGCAGTCATCCCGCAGGGAATCGCAAGCGGAAAGTTCCAGGGGCTGATCACCGCCGCGATCCCCCGTGGGGCGTAGCGCATGCTGTTGCGC
>JACCSF010000264.1 GCA_013813135.1 Thermoleophilaceae bacterium
CAGCGCCACCGCTTGGCCGCGCCGGGTCACGCTCGCGCCGGACAGGGCCCGCGCCGTCCGCCGCGCCGCCCGCTCGAACTCGTGCGCGTCACGTTCCCTGTCCCAGGCCCAGCGCAGCACCAGGGCGTAACGCTCCCGGCAGGGTTCCTCGCACTCCCCGCCGGATAGCCGCCACAGTGCGAACGCCGCGCCGCCCCACCCGGCCGCGGCCTGCCCCGAGCGCGCGCGTCCGTTCGCCTCTCGCAGCAGCTGCGCGGTGTCGAACTCGCCGAAGGCGCCCTCCTCCACCAGGCGGGCGTCCGGCGGCAGCGCGCCGCGCCCACCGCGGACCCGCACCGGCACAGGCCGCTCCCGCGCGTCGTACTTGTGGGGATGCATCACCTGCTCGCTCGAGACCGGAGCGCCCGCGCCGAAGGCCCGGTTGACCGCCTTCCATCCGCCCCGCCCCTGGATCCGGTTGACCAGCTGCGCCCCGGCCGCGTACGGAAACACGAGGCCTTCGCGCATGTAGCGCGGCAGCCCGGTCGAGGCGGGCACGGCCACGTCGTCGAGCTGCCGCAGCGCCCGGGCGCGCAGCCGCGCCGGGATTTTCGCCTTGCCGGCCTGCTGCAGCACCGCGTAGTCCACCATGGCGACCGTCGCCGTTCCCTCCCGCAGCGCGCTGTCAGCCATCGCGCGGTCGCGCCGGAAGCCGGTGGAGCCGCGCGACTCGAGGCCGAAGTGCTGGTCCTCGAGCGCGTGCGTCAGCTCGTGCGCCAGCGTGACCTCGCCCAAGAGCCCGAGCTGCCCGCCCCCGCCCACGATCGAGAGCGTGCCCGTGCGGGGCAGGTAGTAGCCGCCCACCTCCGAGCCGATCGCCTCGCCGAGCAGCTCCCGCAGGCTGGACTCGGGCGGGATCAGCTCGAGCAGCTTCAGCAGGCGCTCCTCGGCGAGCACGTCGGCGCGCGGAATCTCGCGGTCCAGCTCGCGCAGGGCGGCGCCGCGGGCCTGCTCGCCGGTCACCCGCCGCACCCGCGGCAGGTGCTCGAACTTCAGCTCGCGCAGCCGCTCGACGCGCTGCGCCACCGGCTCCACCCGCTGCGCCAGCGGCTCCACCCGCTGCGCCGGCGGCTCGCCCGGGGCCGCGGCCTCGTCCGCCTCCCCGGAGAGCAGTCCTATCGCCGCCAGCACCGCGACCAGCGCGGCGATCACGACGGCGGTCGTGCGGTTCATCGCGGCGTCAGAGGGCGGCCAACACGGCGCGCAGCTCCTCGACCACGTCTCCGCCGAGCTTGACGTCGGCGTCGTCGTCGTAGGGAGTCGGGCCCTGGGTGACCAGCGCGAGCCGGCCGCCGGCGCCGCGCGTCATGGCCGGCAGGCCGGCCACCGGGTACACCTCGAGCGACGAGCCGACGCAGACCATCAGGTCCGCGTCGAGCGCGAGCGCCTGCGCCTCCGACAGCGCGCGCTCCGGCAGCATCTCGCCGAACAGCACGACGTCGGGCTTGAGCGGCGTGATGCAGCAGGCGCACTCGGGCGCACCGTCGTCCGCGCGCAGCTGCTCGATCACGCGCTCGAGCGGGACCTTGCCACCGCAGTCGAGGCACACGCTCCACTCGATCGACCCGTGCACCTCGATCAGGCGCTGCGTGCCGGCCACGCGTTGCAGGCGGTCGATGTTCTGCGTGATCACCGCCTTGATCAGCCCGCGCCGCTCCAGCTCGGCCAGCGCCAGGTGAGCCTGGTTGGGCCGCTTGTCCACCAGCGAGGCGAAGCGGTCGCCGTAGAAGCGCCAGAAGCGGTCGGGGTCGCGCCGCCAGGCGTCGATGTGGGCGACCTCCATCGGGTCGACGTGCTCCCACAGGCCCGTGCGCGGGCTGCGAAAGTCGGGTATGCCCGACGGCACCGACACGCCGGCTCCCGTGAGCACGACGGCGCGCTCCGCATCTCGGAGCAGCTTCGCCAGCCGCTCGACCTGAGCGGGTACCGCGACCGTCATCGTCCCTTGAAGTCGGCCCGGCGCTTGCCGAGGAAGGCGGAGATGCCCTCCTTGGCGTCCTCCGAGCCGAACGCGCGCGCGAAGCCCTCGGCTTCGGTGGCGAGCCCCTCGTCCAGGTCCGGCCGGTGCGAGCGCCGCTTGATCTCCTCGACCGCGATCGGCGCCTTCTCCGACAGCCGCCGCGCCCAGGCCAGCGCCGTATCGAACAGCTCGTGGTCGGGCACGACCTGGTTGACGAGGCCGACGCGGTGCGCCTCGTACGCGTCGATCGGGTCGCCGCCGAGGTTCATCTCGAGCGCCTTGGACTCTCCCACCAGCCGCGGCAGCCGCTGGGTGCCCCCAAAGCCGGGGATGATCCCCAGGTTGATCTCGGGCTGGCCGAACGTCGCCGACTCGGCCGCGACGCGGAAGTCGCACGCCATCGCCAGCTCGCAGCCGCCCCCGAAGGCGATCGAGTTGACCGCCGCGATGGTCGCGGTCGACGACTGCTCCATGCCGCGCATGAAGCGGCGCGCCGACTCGACCAGGTCGGCCCCCTCCGCGTCCGGAGTCATCTTGGTGAACTCCTTGATGTCCGCCCCGGCGCTGAACGTGAAGATGTTCGACGATGCGATCACCAGCGCCCTCACCCTGCCGCCCACCTCATCCCAAACGGAGATCAGGTCGCGCACGGCCTGGGGCGACAGCGGGTTCGCCGGCGGCCGGTTCAGCCAGGCGATCGCGATGTCGCCGCGCGTCTCGAGCAGCACGGTCTCGCGCTGGTCGCCAGCGTCGGGCTGCGGGTAGGGAAAGAAGCCCTGGCCCGTCTTGCGGCCGAGCCGTCCCTGTGCGACATGCCGCCGCAGGACGATGGGCGGCTCGAATGCCGGCCCCCACTCGCGCTCGGCGCGCTCGAGCCGCTCGAGGATCGTGTCGAGGCCGGCCTCGTCGGCGCGGCTGAACGGACCCGGCAGGATGCCGGCGCCCATCATCATCCCGATCTCGATGTCCTTGGCGGCGGCGACGCCCTCCTCCAGCACGAGACAGGACTCGACCAGGGTCTTGAGCCCCATCCGCTCGACGAGGCTGTGCGCCGTCGCGTCGCTAGTTGCCGTGCTCATAGAAGCCCTTTCCGGTCTTCTGGCCGAGGTTCCCGGCTCCGACCAGCTCCTTCATCTGAGCGGACACGAAGAAGCGGTCCCCGTATGACTCGTGCAGATGCTCGGCCACGTGCAGCACCGTGTCGAGGCCGAGCAGGTCTGTGAGGAAGAACGGCCCCATCGGCACCGTCCCCGAGTCCTTGATGACCGTGTCGACCGCCTCTACCTCGAGCCCCTCCTCCTCGGTCACCCGCCACACCTCGGACACGGCAGAGTTGAGGATGCGGTTGACCACGAAGCCGGGGGCCTCGCCGCAGCGGATCGCCGTCTTGCGGATCTGCTGAGCGAGGTTGGCCGCCGCCTGGATCGTCTCCTCGGAGGACTCCTCACCCTCGATCACCTCGATCAGCCGCATCATCGACGCGGGATAGAAGAAGTGGAAGCCGCACACCTTGTCGGGCCGGATCGTGGCCTCGCCCATCTCGGTGATCGACAGCGACGAGGTGTTGGACGCGAGGATGGCGTGGCCGGGCGTGACCGCATCGAGCTCGGCGAACACCGCCTGCTTGATCTCCATCCGCTCTGGCACGGCCTCGATCACGAAGTCGACGTCGCCGAAGCCCTCGTAGTCGAGCGTGCCCTGGACGCGACCGAGGATCTCCTCGAGCTGGCGGTCGGCGTCCTCCTGGGTGATCTTCTCCTTCGCGACCAGGCCGGCGAGCTGGGCCTGCGTGACGTCGCGCGCCTTCGCGAGGCCCTGGTCGACGAACTCCTGCTTGACGTCCTTGAGGACGACGGGGATGCCGGCGGAGGCGACGACCTGGGCGATCTCCCCACCCATGGTCCCCGCCCCGACGACGGCGGCTTTGAAGACGAACAAGACGAACCTCCGGGGTAAAGCTGGGGGGCGGGGAGGCTAGCGCGTGAGGCCGCCCAAGCGCACGGTAGCGTCCGCCGGATGAGCCGCCGGGAACTACTCGAGCGGGGCGTCCACGTCGCGGTGCTCTGGGCGCTGGCGGTGGCGCAGCCGCTGTTCGACCTGCTCGGGCGCAACCCGGAGTTCTTCGCCACCAGGGGCTCGCGGCCGGGCGACATCGTCGCGTTCGCGCTGCTGGCCAGCTTCGCGGTGCCGCTGGTGCTGGTCGGCTTGGAGTGGCTTGCCGGGCTGGCCAACGCGGCGCTGGCCTGGGCGCTGCACCTGGTGTTCGTCGCGGTGCTTGTGGCCGCAATCGCGTTGCAGGTGATCGGGCTGGCGGGCGCCGTGCCCGCCTTCGCGCTGGCGGTCGGCGCGGGCGCGCTCGCCGCCCTCGCGTACGTTCGCTGGCCGGCGGCGCGGGCGTTCCTGACGGTGCTCGGCCCCGCGCCGATCGTGTTCCTGGTGCTCTTCCTCGTCGTCTCTGACGTCTCGGACCTGGTCTTCCCCAGCTCCGCGGACGTGCAGGCCGCGCACGTGCGGGCCACCGCCCCGATCGTGCTGGTGATCTTCGACGAGTTACCGGTGCACTCCCTGATGGCCGCGAACGGGCGCGTGGACGCCGAGCGCTACCCGAACTTCGCCCGGCTCGCCCGCGACGCCACCTGGTACCGCAACACCGCGTCGGTCGACCAGGACACGCCCTACGCCACGCCCGCGATCCTCGACGGGCGGCTGCCAAGGCAGGAGCGACTCCCGGTCGCGGCCGACCACCCGCAGAACATCTTCAGCCTGCTGGGCAACCGCTACGCGCTGCACGTGCGCGAGGACGCGACGGCGCTGTGCGCACCCAGCCTGTGCACCGACGCCGGCCGGCCCGGCTTTCGTGATCGCATGCGCTCGCTCTGGGACGACCTGAGCCTGGTGTACGCGCACCAGGTGCTGCCCGACGACGTCGAGCGCGAGCTGCCGTCCGTGACCGAGACCTGGGGCGACTTCAACGGCGGGCTGGACACCAACGCCGCGGTCGCCGACACCGAGGTGACCCGGCGCGAGACGAAGCGCGAGCGCTTCCGGCGCATCCACGCCAACCTCGCCCAGGGCCGGCCGGGGCGCTTCGAGGAGTTCGTGGCCGGCATCCAGGGCGGGCGGCGCCCGCGCCTGCACCTGATCCACATCCTGCTCCCGCACGTGCCCCTCCAGTACCTGCCCTCGGGCCGCTTCTACCGGCGCTCGCCGAAGGAGGCGCTGACCGGGCTGGACGGCCGGCCCGGCTACGGCATCCCGTTCGTCGTCGAGCAGGCCTACCAGCGCCACCTGCTCCAGCTCGAGGCCTCGGACCGCCTGCTCGGCGCGCTGCTCGACCGGCTGCACGAGGTGGGGATCTACGATCGCGCCGTAGTGGGGGTCGTCGCGGACCACGGGATCAGCTTCCGCCTCGGCCACGACCGCCGGCTCGTGCGGCCTCAGAACGTGCAGGAGATCGCTCCCGTTCCGTTCTTTTTGAAGGCGCCGGGCCAGCGGCGCGGGCGGATCAGCGACAAGCCGCTGCAGACGATCGACGTGCTACCGACGATCGCGGATCTGCTGGGCGTCCGCATCCCGTGGAAGGTCGACGGCCGCTCAGCGCTTCGTCACGGCGCGCCCGCGCGGCGGCGCATGATCATCGCGAAGAAGTTCAAGCACACCTACCTCGTGGACACCCCCTCCTACGAGAGCGCGAAGCGGGCGGCGCTCGCGCGCAAGGTGAGGCTGTTCGGGGACGACATCTACGCCTTCGGGCCGCGACCGGACCTGATCGGCCACGCGGCGCCGCCGGGCGGCCGCGACGCGACGGTGGATCCCGGCAGCGGCTTCATCCCGGCCCACGTGGCCGGCACGATCCCGAACGGGCGGCGCGGCGGCGGGCGCACCGTGGCGGTGGCGGTGAACGGAACGGTCGCGGCCACGGGAGTGACGTTCACGCTCGAGGGCGCCGACGACGAGCAGTTCTCGGTGGTCCTGCCCGAGCGGTCGTTCAAACCAGGCCGCAACCGGATCGAAGTGCTGCTGGTGCGCGGCGAGCGGCTCTCGCCCCTCTAGCGCAGCCCGGCCTCGTCCTGCGCCTCCACGCGGAAACGCGTGATCGTGCGCCTCAGCGAGTCTCGCAGCGCGCGGCGGATGAAGACCACGTCGGCGACGGCGCCCAGCGGGCCGTACTTCGTAAGCGTGTACTCCAGGGTCAGCTCCACGCGGGCGCCCGCCTCGCTCTCGATCGCACGGAAGGTCTGCCTGCCTGCCAGCCGGTCCTCGAACACGAGCGTGGCGAAGCGGCCCGGGGCGCCGTCGGCGACCTTCTCGGTCACCTGCCCGCGCCCGGCGGGCACCGACTCCCAGATCGCCCGGCTTCCCTCCGCCGGCCACTCAGGGTCGATCTCGACCACGCGGGCGAAGCCCTCGACGAAGCTCGGCCAGCGCGACACGTCCGTCCACAGCCGCAGCGCCGCCTCGGGCGTGATCGGCACCTCGGCCTCTGCGCGCGCCGCCCTCACGCGCCGTACACCTCGCGCACGATTTCGTCGATCGAGGTCTTGACCGAGTCGAGGAACGGCCGCACCTCCTCCACCAGCCGCTCATACTCGGCGCGGCCCTCGTCGGTGAGCGAGTAGTAGCGCCGCGTGCGGCGCTCCGGGTGCTCCCACTCGCCCGCGATCAGCCCGCGCGACTCGAGCTGGCGCAAGAGCGGATACATCGTGTTCGGGTTGACCGACAGGACCCCTGCCGTCATGCCGGCGATCCGCTCCATCAGCTGGTTGCCGTAGCTGGGCCCTTGGGCGATCAGGTGCAGCACCAGCAGCGGCAGCACCTCGCGCCGGCGCAGCTCGCCCGTGAACGGGTCCTGGGAGCGCTTCGAGGGCGGGGCGGCCGTCGCCTCGAGGCCTCCCGCCTGAGCCACCGCCTCGCGGACGGCGCGGCGGCTGCGGTCCCGTTTAGACCTGCTCACTCGGCGCAATGCTGCCATAGCGGAAGGCCGCCCTCGTGGGCAGCCTTCCGAGACGGCTGGGTCGCGCCGGGCGGCGCGGGGCGCTATGCGGCTGCGGTCGCCGGCTCATCGACGCGGCGCGGCATCAGCACCTCGCGCGCGATCACGAGGCGCTGGATCTGCGAGGTGCCCTCGTAGAGCTGCATGATCTTCGCGTCGCGCATCAGCTTCTCGACCGGGTACTCCTTGATGAAGCCGTAGCCGCCGTAGACCTGCACGGCGTCGACGGTCACCTCCATCGCGGAGTCCGCGGCGAAGCGCTTGGCGTGCGAGGACGCCAGGGTGTTGCGGTCGCCCTGGTCGAGCAGCGCGCCCGACTTCCAGGTGAGCAGGCGGGCGGCCTCGATCTTGGTCGCCATGTCGGCGATCATGAACTGGATCGCCTGGTGCATCGCGATCGGGACGCCGAACTGCACGCGCTCCTTGGAGTAGTCGCGGGCGAACTCGAAGGCGGCCTGCGCGATGCCGACGGCCATGGCCGACACGCCCGGGCGCGTGCGGTCGAGCGTCATCATCGCGAGCTTGAAGCCCTTGTTCTCCTCGCCGAGCAGGTTCGCGACGGGGATCTCGACGTCGTTGAACGAGATCATCGCCGTGTCGGAGGCGCGCTGGCCGAGCTTGTCCTCCTTCTTGTCCACGACGACGCCGGCGTCGCGCGGGACGACGAAGGCGGAGATGCCGCGGTGGCCGGCCTCCTTGTCGGTCTTGGCATAGACCGTGTACCAGTCGGCGTGCGACCCGTTGGTGATGAAGCACTTGGTGCCGTTGAGGACGTACTTGTCGCCCTTCTTGACGGCGGTCGTGCGCATGGCGGAGACGTCAGAGCCGGCGTCCGGCTCGGTCAGGCAGAATGAGGCCAGCTTTGGCTCCTCGGCGAGCATCCCGAGGTACTCCTTCTTGATCTCCTCGGACCCGCCGATCGCCACGGGCGCCGCGGCCAGGCCGTTGCACATCAGCGAGGTGCCGATCCCGGAGCATCCCCAGCCGAGTTCCTCCTCGATCAGACAACCGGAGAGATAGTCGAGCCCGGGCCCGCCGTACTCCTCGGGGACGTGGGAGTTCATCAGGCCCACCTCCCACGCCTTCTCGATGATGTCCCGCGGGAAGGTTGAATCGCGGTCGTAGTCCCATGCCTTCGGCCGGATCTCCTTCTCGGCGAAGTCGTGAGCGAGCTCGCGGATGTCCTTCTGCTCGTCGGTCAGGTTGAAGTCGACCATGGAGGCTGCTCCTCGGTGCCCGGGCAACCCACTGAGGGCACCCGATTGATTCGTCAGTCAACGGAGTACCACCAGGTTACAGCAGGACACGGAGGGCCGCATAGATCCCGCCCCCGATCGCCGCCACACTGAAGATGAACAGCCCGATCTGGTCCGGATAGAGAGCCGGCCTGCTGGGCGTCATGCTGCGCCGGCGGAGGCGCTTCCACGACATGCGGGACACTTTGACCGATGGACTTCGGCACTGTGCTGATCGCCGTCGCCGTGGTCGCCGTCGTGGTGGCCGTCGCGTCGTATTGGGGCACCGGCCGCATCTACTCGGGGCTGGGGCGCGAGGGCGGCCTGGAGATGACGCGCGAGCCGCCGGCTGCGGCCAGCGGGCCCGAGGTGCAGGAGGAGATCCGCCAGATGCTCGAGGCCAAGTCGCGGCGGCGCCAGGCGCGAGGCGAGCCCGAGCTGGACGTGGAGTCGGAGTTGGCCGAGCTCACGCGGGCGTCGGCCGCGAGCGACCCCGCCCTGCGCGAGGAGGTCCGCCAGCTCGTGATCGCACGCAACGAGCGCCGTATCCGCCAGGGCAAGGAGCCGCTCGAGGTGGAGGCCGAGATCGAGCGTCAGCTGCGCGCGGTCGGGGGTGACGAGCCCCCGCCCCGGGTATAGGCTCACCTTCGCCATGGCCGACGACCGCCGCATCGAGTTGGAGGACCTGCTCGTACGCCCGGGGACCTACCTGAATCCCCAGACCGAGGTCGTGGTGATCGTCGACGACTCCCCCTCTATCGACAGCGAGATCTTCAACCTCGAGGAATTCGAGGGGGCCGACTGGGTGACGGTCTCGGACGAGGTGCCCACCGACGAGTCGCGCCGCGACGAGCTGCTCGAGAGCTTCCAGGCGACCTACCACGGCAGCGGTGGCCGCGACGTTCCGCGCACCCCGGCGGACGACGACCCCGGCGAGGTGGAGCCGGACCCAGAGCAGGCGGGCTACACGGCCGAGGAGTAACCATCCCCTGCGCGGCGGGCCGAGCCCGCCGCTTCGGCCTCGCTCCCGGCCGGCGCGTAGGCTTTCGCGCCCATGCGCCCCATCCACTCCCTCGGCGTCTTCATCCCGATCGCCATCGTGCTCGAGCTGGCGCACGCCGGTCCGATCCTGGTGTTCGGCGCGGCGGCGCTCGCCGTAATCCCGTGCGCGGCCGTGATGGGCGAGGCCACCGAGGCGATCGCCGCGCGGACCGGTCCGGGCATCGGCGGCATGCTCAACGTGACTTTCGGCAACGCGCCGGAGCTGATCATCGCCTTCTTCGCCCTGATCGAAGGCCTGCAGGAGGTCGTGAAGGCGTCGATCGTCGGCTCGATCATCGGCAACATCCTGCTGGTCATGGGCGCGGCGATGTTCGTCGGCGGATTGCCGCGCGACAAGCAGCAGTTCAGCCAGACCGCCGCCAACGCCCAGTCGGCGATGCTGATGCTGGCGCTCGCCGCGCTGATCTTCCCGGCGATCTTCCAGCTCATCCACGGGGGAGGGCTGCCGACCGTCGGCGACGAGCGCGTCAACTTCGGCTCCGAGCTCGAGAAGCTCTCGTTCGGGGTGGCGATCGTGCTGCTGATCTCGTACGCCGCCGGCCTGATCTTCTCCCTGAAGACCCACCGCGACGTCTTCAACCCCTACGGCGACGCGGGCGAGGAGGAGCCGCCGCACCGCTGGACCGTCCGCCGCGCCGCCGTCTACCTGGCCCTGGCCGCGGTGGCCGTGGGAGTGATGAGCGAGATCCTGGTCGGCTCGATCAGCGACGCGTCGAAGGACATCGGACTCTCCCAGTTCTTCGTCGGGGTGTTCGTGGTCGCGATCGTGGGCAACGCGGCCGAGCACTGGGTGGCGGTGCTGGTCGCGGCCAAGGACAAGATGGACCTGGCGGTGAACATCGCCATCGGCTCGAGCGCCCAGGTCGCCCTGTTCGTGGCGCCCGTACTGGTGCTGGTATCGTTCCTCGTCGGCCCGGAGCCGATGGCGCTCGTGTTC
>JACCSF010000277.1 GCA_013813135.1 Thermoleophilaceae bacterium
ATGCGGCGGACGGTATGCGATCCCGGGGCTCGCGCCCCCGGGCTACGCGGCGAAGCCCGACTTGCGGAGGTTCAGCTCGCGCTCGCTGATGATCCGGTCCACGAGGCCGTACTCGACCGCCTGCTGCGCGCTGAAGAAGCGGTCGCGCTCCATGTCGTCGTGCACCTGCTCGATGCTCTGGCCGGTGTGGCGCGAGTAGATCTCGTCGAGCAGCCGGCGCAGCTCGAGGACCTCCTTGGCGTGAATCTCGATGTCGGTCGACTGGCCCTGAAAGCCGGACGACGGCTGGTGGATCAGGATGCGCGAGTTCGGCAGCGAGAAGCGCTTGCCCTTGGTCCCGCCGGTGAGGATCAGCGACGCCGCCGACATGGCCATGCCGTAGCAGAGCGTGCTCACCTCAGGCCGGACGTACTGCATCGCGTCGTAGATGGCGAGCCCCGCGTGCAGGGAGCCGCCGGGGGAGTTCACGTAGACCGCGATGTCCTTGTCCGGGTCGTCGGATTCGAGGTGGATCAGCTGAGCCACCACGAGGTTGGCGATGTCGTCGTCGATCTGCTGGCCGATGAAGACGATCCGCTCGTTCAGCAGGCGCGAGTAGATGTCGAAGGAGCGCTCTCCGCGGGAGGTCTGCTCCAAGACCATGGGGACGAGCGAGCTCTGGGCGCGACCGATCTGCACTGTGTTCTCCTTCCGATAAGGTGCAACTGTCTGGTTGCCCTACGATAGCGCAACCGTACGGTTGCACATGGAGAGAACCATGGAACTCAGTCGGGAGATCACGTTGCCCGCCACCGCCGACGAGGTCTGGCGCTCGCTGGCCGAGCCGGCCTGGTTGGGCGAGAACGCCACGATCGAGCTGCGCCCGGACGGCGAGGTGCGCGCGGGCGATCGCACCGGATTCGTGGAGGAGGTCGAGGAGCCCAGCCGCCTCGTGTTCTGGTGGTCGGCGCCGGGCGATGACGCTACGCGCGTCGAGCTCGAGCTCGAGGCCGACGGCGACGAGACCCACCTGCGCGTGGTCGAGTCGCGCCCGCTGGCCCTGCTCGACCTGTACGGCGCCGAGATCGTGCACGCGCTGCCGGCGCGTCAGCAGCCCTGGCCTCAGCGGCCGGAGATGCTGGTCCGCTGATGGGCGTCGCGGACGCCGTGTTCGGCGCGCTCGCCGACGGCACCCGCCGCAACCTCCTCGCGCGGCTCGGCGAGCTCGGCGAGGCAAGCGCCACCGACCTGGCGCGTGAGCTGCCCGTGTCCCGCCAGGCGGTGCAGAAGCACCTCGGCACGCTGTCCGACGCGGGCCTGGTCGCCGCGCGGCGCGCGGGCCGCGAGGTGCTCTACCGGCCGACGCCGGCGCCGATGTCCGAGGCGATGGCCTGGATGGCGGAAGTCGGCGGGCAGTGGGACGACCGCCTGGCCGCGCTCGAGCGACAGCTGTCGCGAGCGGGAAGAGCGCAGGCGTGAGCGGGCACGCGCAGGCGCAGGCGTGAGCGCCCTCCTGGTCGGCTTCGGCCTCGGCTTCTTCGTCGGCGCGCAACCCGGTCCCGTGTCGCTGCGTGCGTGCGCTCCGTGCTGCGCGGCG
Source organism: Thermoleophilaceae bacterium (assembly GCA_013813135.1). Lineage (GTDB taxonomy): Bacteria > Actinomycetota > Thermoleophilia > Solirubrobacterales > Thermoleophilaceae > JACVRW01. Next base: position 1,577 of record JACCSF010000277.1, read on the forward strand.
CGTTCACCACGGGGATGGCGATTGGAGCGGGCGCGGCGCTGATCGACCTGCTCTACGCCGGCCTCGGGCTCGCCGGCGCCGCCAGCCTGCTCGAGATCGACGCGCTGCGCCTGGCCCTCGGCGCGCTGGGCGCGCTGGTGCTGGCCACGATCGGGTTCCGCACCCTGTGGGCCTCCTTTCGGGTCAGGCTCGGCGGCGAGCTGCCGGCGGAGGTGGCCACACCGCGCCGGGCGTTCGCGACCGCCCTGGCCGCCACCGCCTCGAACCCGTTGACGATCGCCACCTGGGCGGCCATCTTCGCGGCGGCGTCGACCGCCTCGCTGGGCGGCGGTTCCCCAACGAGCGCTGCGCTGCTGCTCGGCGGCGTGGCCTGCGGCACCCTCACCGCCTTCACCGCCCTTTCGACGCTGGTCGCGCTGGTGCGCGGCCGCTTCGGCCCTCGCCTGCTGGCGGTCGTGGACGGCGTGGCGGGCGCCGGGCTGCTGGGCTTTGCCGGCCTGCTCGGCTGGCGCACCGCGCACGACAGCTGAGCCGAGATCAGCGGGCCGGGAAGCCGTTCTCGCTTCGGCGCACGCGCCGCCCTGAGGGCTACAAACCGAGGTGGCGCGTGATCGTCAGCTTGTTGCCGGCGCGATCCGTGACCGTCACGACGAGCTTGAACTTGCCCGCCGTGAAGCCGCGCAGCGCCCGGCGTCCCTGGCGGGAGAGCCGCAACGTGATCGTCTCGCGAGCGCCCGCGACGGCGTCGGCCTGTCCCTTCGCCAGCACGACCTTCAGCGGGCGGCCGAGTCGCTTGAACGCGCGGCGCGTGCTCTTTTCGGCGCTCAGCGCCGCGGCGATCGTGCCTGTCTCGTTGCTCTTCACGCTGACCTTCAGTCCGCCCGACCGCAGGCCGCGCAGGCGCTGGCCTGCCCGCACCGACAGCGACGCAACCGGCGCGACGTGGTCGATCGGGACGACCGGCGTGGTCGTCGGCGTCTTCGGCGAGCCCGGCGTCGTCGTGGGCGTTGCGGGATCGGAGGGCGAATCGGTCTGCGGGGTGCCGGCCGGCTCGCAGTCGGCGGCGACGGTGTCCACCGGGTCGCTGTTGACCTTGTCCATGCCGGCTCCGCAGACGTCCACGTCCACGGCGCCGTCGACACTGTCGATCGTGTCGTCGCCGGCTCCGGCGTCGAGCCGATCCGCGCCGCCGCCGTCGCTGAGCTCGTCGTTGCCCTCGAAGCCGGAGAGGAAGCCATCGGCTGCGTTGCCGGTGAGCGTGTCGGCGCCGAGGCCGCCGAAGGCGCCCTCGATGTCGGCGGCGATCATGTCGCCCTCGCCCGCCTGGCCGTCGTCGCCCGCGCCGCCATTCAGCGTGACGCTGACCGCGGCGGTGCGGTTGAAGTAGTCGACCGCGTCGACCCCCGCGCCGCCGCCGATCGTGTCGGCGCCGAGACCGCCGTCGAGCACGTTGTTGCCCGCGCCTCCCGCGAGCACGTCGTCCGCGGAGCCGCCGCGCAGGTTCTCGACGTCGACCCAGATGCCGTCGCCCTCGCCCGCCGCGCCGTCGTTGTCGGAGCCGTCGAGGCTGAGGTTGACCGGGACCGTGCGCGAGGAGTAATCCGCCACGTCGGTGCCGGCGCCGCCGGAGAGCTGATCCGCACCGCCGCGGCCGTCGAGCAGGTCGTCGCCCGCCCCGCCGGTGAGCATGTTCGGGACGGCGCTGCCGATCAGCACCATGCCGCCGTCGCCGCCGTTGACGTCCTCGACGTCGGAGTGGAAGTTGTCCTTGCCGCCGAAGCCGTCGTCGGCCACGTCGTCGAGGCTCACCGACAGCGCGCCCGTGGCGGCGCCGAAGTCGGCCAGGTCGGCGCCGTCGCCGCCGTTGACCTCGTCGCCGCTGCCCGGAGCGCAGACGTCGATGTCGGACCTGAAGTGGTCGTCGTCCGGCCCGCCCTGCGCCTTGGTGTTCCCGCCGAGCGCGAGCGTGTCGGCGCCGGCGCCGCCGTCGAGCACGTCGGCGTCGCAGCCCGACGCCTCGAGCTTGTCGGCGCCTCCCATGCCCTGGATCGTGTCGGCGCCCTCGTTGCCGACCAGCCATTCGTCGCCGCCCGAGCCGACGATCGTGTCCGCCCCGGACCCGCCGAGCACGTGCTCGACATCGGAGTGGACGTTGTCGCCCTCGGCGGGCGCGCCGTCGTCGGCCACGTCGTCGAGGCTGATCGCCTGCGGCCCGGTCCGGTACGCATAGGCGACCGAGTCCATGCCGGGCCCGCCGTGATAGTCGTGCGGAAGGGTCGAGATGATGCCCGCCCGCATGAAGTCGTCGCCCTCGCCGCCGGCGAAGCTGCGCGCCGGCGCGCCGGTCGCGATCTCGAGGTCCTCGAGGAGGTCGGCGCCCGCGCCGCCGTCGGCGTTGACGGGGATGTCCGCGCTGTAGAGGAAGAGCTCGTCGGCCCCGTCGTCGAGCGTGATCTCGATGCGATCGAGCCCGGTCGGGGCGCAGCCGACGCTGGAGGCGGTGACCGCGGTGCAGCCGATCCCCGGCGTGATCGTGACGCCGGCGCCCCTTTCGGACAGCCGGTAGTCAGCCTGCGTCGTGTCCGGGCCGCTCACGGCCAGGTTGTTCAACTCGCCCGGCGCCGCCGTGAAGTGCAGAACCTGCTCGAGTCCGTCATCCGTGACCTGCGCGGTCGCCGCTCCCGCCGCCGGGGCGAACGCCCCGAGAGTCAGAGCGGCAACCACCGCAGCCAGCCATCCTTGGCGACCTAGATCCATCGAGCCAAGGTAGGACAGCTCTGCCCAAACCGCCAGCGATTTGTTAGCGGGTTGCCTTCTCCTTGTCAAATTCCTTGCCGCTGCGCATGGACTCGGCGCGCTCGCGGCGGTGCTGTTCGGAGTCGGGATCGCGACGGTCCGCGCGGATCGAGAGCACGATGCCGACCGTGAAGGCCGCCGCGATGACGACCAGGCTCGCCACCGGCCCGACCTTGACGAGGTCCTCGATCAGCAGCTTCACCCCGACCAGTCCGAGCACGATCGAGATCGTCTCGTCCAGGTACCGGAAGCGCGCGATCAGGCTCTCCACCAGCACGAACAGCGCCCGCATGCCCAGCAGCGCGAACACGTTGCCCATCCAGATCAGCAGCGGGTCGCGCGTGATCGCGAAGGCCGCCGGGATCGAGTCGATCGCGAACGCGATGTCGGCGAACACGATCGCCGCCAGGCAGAGAAAGATCGGCGTGGCGTAGCGGCGCCCGTCCTGCTTCACGAACCAGCGGCCGCCGTGGAACTCGCCGGTCACCGGATACACGCGCCGCACCGCCCGCACCAGCAGGTTCTTGTCGGGGTCGACGTTCTCGGCCACCCCGCGCCAGATCCGGTATGCGAGCACGATCAGCGCGGCGCCCAGCAGGTAGATCACGACATGAAACTGCTCGATCAGCTCTGTGCCGCCCAGGATGAACCCGCCCCGCAGCGCCAGCGCGGCGACGATACCCCAGTAGAGCAGCCGCGGCCGGCGCTCGTAGGGCACGCCGAAGTACGCGAACAGCAGCAGGAAGACGAACAGGTTGTCGAGCGACAGCGAGCGCTCGATCAGGTAGACGGTCGTGTAGAGGACAGCGTCCTCGGAGCCCTCCAGCAGCCACACCGGGATCGCGGCGAGCAGCGACAGAGCCAGCCACCCGATCGACCAGAGGACCGCCTCGCGGAAGCTCGGCTCGTGACCGCGCGCGAAGAAGTGCAGGTCGATCCAGAGAAACAGGAACAGCCCGACGACCAGTCCTGAGAGGAGTGCCGCGTCGGCTCCGGTCACGGCGTTGGACGTTAGTGGTCCGCGCGCACTCGGCCGATCCAAGTGCTTGCGGCCGAGTGGCGGAAACTAGAGTGAGGGCGATGCTCGGTCACGTCGCCGTCGGCACCTGGAGCGGCGGGCGCTTCATGCGCTTCGGCGAGCCGATCTCCGACGAGCGGCTCGAGGCGCTGCTGCGCCCCGGCGACCGCATCCGCACCGTCATGACCGCCGACGCCTACGGGGCCGGCGAGGCGGACGCTCTGCTCGGCCGCGCGCTGGCCGGCGTGCCGCGCGCCGACTACGCGCTTGTCGGCGCGATCGGCCACGACTTCTACAAGGGCGAGCGCGACGGCGCCAGGGGCTTCCCCCGCTTCACCGACCCGCGCCTGCGCGGACCGGACGAGTATGCGGACTACATCCGCATGGCGGCCGAGCGCAGCCTCGAGCGCCTCGGTGCCGACGCCTTCGACGTGCTGCTGCTGCACAACCCCGACAGGCGCGGCTTCGAGTCGCCGGAGGTCTGGGAGGGCCTGCGCGAGCTGCGCGATCAGGGCCTCACGCGTGAGCTCGGCGTGGCGCCGGGGCCGGCCAACGGCTTCACGCTCGACGCGATCGGCTGCTTCGAGCGCTACGGCGAGCTGATCGACTGGGCCATGCTGATCCTCGGCCCGCTCGAGCCGTGGCCGGGGGAGCTCCCGCTCGCCGCCGCCGAGCGCAGCGGCGTGCGCGTGGTCACCCGCGTGGTCGACTACGGCGGGCTGTTCCACGACGACCTGCTGCCAGGGCACGAGTTCCCCAGAGGCGATCACCGCGGCTTCCGCCCCGAGGGCTGGGTCGAGGCCGGCCGCGAGAAGCTCGACCGGCTGCGCCCGATCGCCGAGCGACACTCGCTGACGCTGCTTCAGCTGGCGTGTGCCTGGAACCTCGCGCATCCGGCGGTGGAGTGCGTGGCCCCGACGCTGATCGAGGAGCCCGGGAGCGCCAAGCCGGTCGAGCGCAAGCGGGCGGAGCTGGCGGGCGTCCCGGTCGTCTCGCCGCTGAGCGCCGAGGAGGTCGCGGCGATCCGTGCCATCGGCGACAACACCGGCTCCATGCTGCTCAAGGGCGCCACGCCCGACCACGAGGGCGACGAGGCGCCGGACCGCTGGGTGCTCGGTCCTGGCCACATCGAGGTGGCGGAGCGCTGGGACATCGACCCGCAGCGCGACCTGCGCAAAACCGCAGCGCGGGTCTGATGCCAACGGGGGCTCACGCCCCCGGACCCCCGCGGAGATTGGTCTGCCGGCTAGGGTTCCTGCAGCAGGTCCGCGCAGCGCTGGAGCTGCTCGGTGTCCTCGGGACGCGCCTTGTCCAGGCACTCGGCGTACAGGCGGAGCTGGTCGGCGTCCGTCGATTCGCCGCCTGTCTCCCCCTCCTCGGGCCCGGGCTCCTGCGTCGTCGCGCCGCCCGCGCCGAGCGCGTTGAGCGCGCCGCCGAGGGAGTCGGTCAGCTTGGAGAGCGGGCGCGAGCGGGCGGGCGCCTCTATCTCCTGGTCGCCGTTGACGTCGTGCAGCTCGACCGAGAAGACGATGGACCCGCCCTTGAGGCCGCCGAGCCCCGCCCGATCGCTCTCGGGAATATCGAACTCGATGCGGCCGGAGACGCGCCTGATCAGTCCGTCCTTCTTGCCGACGTAGACATCGAAGCTGGGGTCCTTGACCGCCTCGCTGAGCTCCTGGATGTCGGCGCCGTTCAGGCGCGGCGGCGCCGCCTCGCCCTGGCCGCCCAGGGCGCTCGCCGACCTCCGCACGAACCGGTTGAGGTTGCGCATCAGGCTGCCCACGTCGAGCGTGCCGGATACGTGGTCGGTTTCCACACCCGCCACGTCGGCGTCGCCCTCGTCCTTCGCCTCCGCCAGCCAGGAGCGCGGATCGAGCCCGAGCTCGCTGAGCGGCTGACCGCCCTTGCGGCTGTTCTTGGCGATCGAGCGGTTCGTCTGGCGCACCTGCGCCGCGGGCTGCTCGTAGTAGACGTCCTGGAACTTCAGGAAGACACGATCGCCGGTGGTGAGCACCCCGCTCGTGATCGTCTGACCGCCGCCGGAGCCCACCCGCAACTCGATGTCGGCGGAGGGCAGCTTGCCCTCGTTGGTGCGGAACGGCCCCTCCGCCTCGATCTTGATCGGGTCCTTGACCAGGCCCTTGAGCGAGATCTCGCCCTCGATCTTCAGGTCGGCGCTGCGGATCTCGCCCGAGAAGGCCCTGTCGAGCAGGTTCTCGACGTCCTCCTGGTCGTCCCCGCCCCCGCACGACGCGAGCGCGCACGCGCCAACAACCACGAGGAGAAGCATCGCGAGGCGGCGCACGCGCCGCAGGATAGTGGGCGAACTCGTGCACTTTCGGAGCGCCCCCGCAACCCTTCGCCACCATGCTCGTTGTAGTGACGATGCGTCAGTTCAGCCGTACCCTCGCGCTCGCGGCGGCCGCGACCGTGCTTTCGGCCGCCCCTGCCCACGCCGGGCAGGTTCTCCTCGTCGACGGCAATCGCGCCGTGCACGTGAACGATCCGGACGTGCCCTCGAAGGCCGAGATCGCCCTGCCTCCGGCCGGTCGGGCGAGCGCGCCCTTCGACGTGGCCTCGGCGGCGCGCGGCGGGCCCCGCGCTCACGCGAGCCGGGCCCGGCAGCTCGCCCGCTCCCCTGCGAAGCCGCGCGCTGACCGGCGCGCCGTTTACAACGCGCTCAAGCGCGCCCTGCGCTCGAAGCGGGTCTCGGCGGCGTCCTACCGGAGCTGGCGCGGCTGGTACGTGAGCGCCGTACGCACCTACCGCGGGCTGCGCGGCGCGCGCCGCGACCAGCTCGGCTACGTGATCGACTCGGTCGAGGCGCTCGCGCTCGCGGGCATCCTCAGCCCCACCCGCATGCCGGCCGCCTTCGTGCAGCTGGAGCGCAACCGCCGCTACTGGCGCTCGCTCCCCTTCCCGGCCGCGCGCGACCAGGTGAGCTTCAAGGGCAGCGAGGTGCTCTACGTCTACTTCCCGGGCGAGGGGCTGCAGCTGCACCCGCTCTCCACCTTCAAGAAGGCCAACAACATGCACGGCACCTGCGAGCGCCAGGAGCCGGGCTGCGACCCCGCCGGGCTACGGCGCCTGCTCGACGAGATGGAGAAGCTCGCCGTGCGCCGCTCGCGCACGTTCATCGCCTGGGAGTACTCGTTCCACTTCGACGGCGGGACGCCGCCGTGGATCAGCGGAATGGCGGACGCCACAGGCATCCAGGCCTACGGGCGCGCGGCCGACCTGCTCGGCGAGCCGCACTATCTCGACGTGGCGCGGGAGGCGATCGGCGCATTCGAGACGCTGCCGCCTCTCGGGGTGCGCACCACCGGCTTCGCGGGCGGCGTGCACTACCTCCAGTACTCGTTCGCGCCCCGCCTCTACATCTTCAACGCCTTCCTCCAGTCGCTGATCGGGCTGCACGACTTCGGCCGCATCGCCGGCGACGCGCGCGCGACGGAGCTGTTCGAGGAGGCCGAGCCCGAGGCGCGCGAGGAGCTCCCGCTCTCCGACGTGGGCGACTGGTCGCGCTACTCCTACGCCGGGGCCGAGGCGACGCGCGACTACCACGAGCTGCTGCGCGAGTTCCTCGCCTCGATGTGCACGCGCCGGCTGGGCGCGCTCTACTGTGACTATGCCGACCGCTACCGCGGCTACCAGGTAGATCCCCCCGAGCTCACCTACATGGGCCCTGAGCTGACGACCGCCAAGCAGCTCACGCCGATCCGCTTCGAGGTGTCGAAGCTGTCGGCGGTCGAGGCGAAGGTCTACCGCGGAGACAAGCTCGTCTTCTCGCAGCTCGCCACCTTCCGGCGCGGCGTCGGCGCATTCGCCTGGCGCCCGCGCGAACCGGGTGTGTTCACGGTGCGCCTCGGCGCCAAGGAGCTGCGCACCGGGCTGGGCAAGAAGGACAAGGCCACAACCGAGATCGAGGTCGAGCCGGCAGGCTGATGCCATCCGCGCGCACTCGGCCGAGCCGAGTGCTTGCGGCCAAGCACGGACTAGGCTTGGCCCCTTATGGCGCCCCGCACGATCCTGTACACGGGGAAGGGCGGCGTCGGGAAGACGAGCGTCGCCGCCGCCACCGCCCGCCGCTGCGCCGCCGCGGGCCTGCGGACAGTGGTGCTCTCCACCGACCCCGCGCACAGCCTGTCGGACTCGCTCGAGGCCGAACTGGGCGCAGAGCCGACCCCCGTGAGCACGAACCTGTTCGGGCAGGAAGTCCAGGCGCAGGAGGAGATGGAGCGCCACTGGAACTCGGTGCAGGGCTGGCTCGGCTCGCTGCTCGAGGAGCGTGGCGTGGACCGGATCGCCGCCGAGGAGCTGACCGTCCCGCCCGGGATGGACGAGCTCTTCTCGCTGCTGTGGATCAAGCGCCACCACGACGAGGGCGAGTACGACTGCGTGATCGTGGACTGCGCGCCCACCGGCGAGACGTTGCGCCTGCTCTCGTTCCCCGACGTCGTGACGTGGTGGCTCGAGCGCATCCTGCCCTCGCAGCGGCGCCTCGCCCCGTTCGCGCGCACCCTGTTCGACCTGCCGCTGCCGGGCGACGGCGTGTTCAACGACGTCGAGCGGCTGGCGCGCAACCTGGTGGCGATGAACGGTATTCTGCGCGACCGCTCGCGCACCTCGGTGCGACTGGTGATGAACCCGGACCGGATGGTGGTCAAGGAGGCGATGCGCACCTTCACCTACCTCAACCTGTACGGATACCTGACCGACGCGGTGGTGGTCAACCGGCTGCTGCCCGCAGAGGGCTACTTCGCCGCCTGGAGCGAGGTGCAGCGCGAGCAGCTCGACCTCGCGCGCTCCGCCTTCGATCCCGTGCCGGTGCTGACCGCGAAGTACATGGAGCGCGAGGTTGTGGGCCCGGAGATGCTCGACCGACTCGCCGACGAGGTCTTCGACGGCAGCGACCCGGCCGCCATCCTGCACACCGAGCTCGCCCAGCAGCTGGTGACCGAAAACGGCAGGGCGACCCTGCGCGTGAGCGTGCCGTTCGCCGAGAAGGGAGACCTCAGCCTGAAGAAGATCGGGATCGAGGTGATCGTCCGCGTGGGGGCGCAGAAGCGGACTATCATGCTGCCCCCGGCGCTCGCCGCCTATTCCGCCAGCGGCGCCCGCTTCGAGGACGGCACGCTCGAGATCCTCTTCGAGAAGAAAGAGGCAAACCGTGCGCACCCGGCCGAGCCGGGTGCTTCTGCCAAACGTGATGCACACTGAGCCGCTGCCAGACGACGAGCCGCCGCGCTCGCCCCCGCCGCCACCGCCCCGCGGACGCGGCTTCGACCCGTCGGCGCTGTTCGTGGTGCTCGAAGGTCTGCGCCGGGCGGCCCCGCGCGAGCTGCAGGGCCAGCTCACCGACCTGATCCGCGAGTTCCTGCTGACGCTGCGCTCGCTGATCGACTGGTACCTGGAGCGCCTGGACCAGTCGCGCCGCGAGCCAGAGGTCGAGAACATCCCGATCGACTGATGTCGGCGAGCTACGACTCCCTCCCGCCCGACCTGCCGGTGCCGGAGGACGACGGTGCCGCGGATCACCTGAGCGGCACCGTGCTGCCGCCACTGCCGCTGGCGGTCGCCGGCGGCGGGCGGTTCGACCTGCGGGAGGCCGCGACGATCGGCACCCTGGTGGCCTTCGTCTATCCGCGCACCGGCGCGCCGGGCCAGCCGCTCGTCCCCGGCTGGGACGACATCCCGGGCGCCCGCGGCTGCACGCCCCAGAACTGCGCCTTCCGCGACCGCCACTTCGCGCTCGCCGGCCTGGGCGCGATCGTGGTCGGAATCAGCGCGATGGACCCGGCCGAGCAGAAGGCCTTCGCGGAGCGCGAGCAGCTGCCCTACCCGCTGCTCAACGACGGCCCGCTGCAGCTGCGCGACGAGCTGGGCCTCCCCACCTTCGACGTACACGGCACGACGCTCTACAGGCGCCTGACCTTCGTGGCCCGCGCCGGGCGCATCGAGAAGGTCTTCTATCCCGTCTTCCCGCCGGACCGCAACGCGGCCGAGGTGGAGGCGTGGCTGCGCGCCGCATCTACTTGAAGTTCGGCAGCCTCTTCGGGCCCGCGTCCTTCTCGATGTAGCCCCAGAGCCGCTTCACCTGGCCAGGGTTGCCGGCCGCCACGTTGGCCCCTTCCCTCCCCAGCGAGTAAAGGCGCCTGTCGCGGCCCTGGTTGTCGGAGATCAGCACCCAGCTCGAGTCGCGCGCGGCCACGTGGTCGTTGTACGACGCCGTGCGGTAGGTGCGCTTCTGGCTGGGCGGCTCGCCGTCCAGGAGCGGCGACAGGTCAGCCCCATCCATGTGCCCGGGGGGGTCGTAGCCCAGGGCCGACAGCACCGTGGGGCCGACGTCGTGCGTGGAGGCCCAGTAGCTGCTGCGCTTGCCTTTGGCCTTGCCCGCGGGGTGGCGAATCACGAGTGGCACTTGGCTCAGCTCGGTGTGGATCTCCGAGTAGCGCTTGCCCACCCAGCCGTACTCGCCCAGCAGGACGCCGTGGTCGCTGATCAGGACGACGAGCGTGTTCTCGGCAAGCCCCAGGTTCGCCAGCCGGTCGAGGAACTTCCCCAGCCAGGTGTCGACCAGCGAGACCTCAGCGGCGTAGAGCTGGCGCATGCGGCGCAACAGGCTCTGGCTCAGGCCCAGCGCGCGGTACTTCGCCGCCGGCGTTGGGAACGGCTGGATCGGCTCGAGCCGCAGGCTCGCCGGCCCATACAGGTCTCGCAGACGGGTCGGCGCGTCCCACGGCTCGTGCGCGTCGAAGGTGTCGATCACGAGCGCGAACGGCTGGCGTGTCTGCGCCCACTCGACCCAGTCCATCCCTCCGCGGAAGACACGGGGGGAGAGGTACTCCTCCTCGCTGCGGTCGCGTGGGTTCACCGCAAGGTACGCGGCCATGCGCGGGGCGGACCGAGAGCCGCGCAGCGATGGGGGCAGGACGCTGTTGAGTTCGGCAGTGGACACCTTGCGCGTGGGCTTGCGCCGCAGCGGGACCTGCCCGTCCACCAGCTCGACCCGATCGAACTTCCCGCGGAAGCGCTTGTGCACCGGCAGCAGCATGTGCGGGTTGTCCGTGACGTAGCCGGTGACCCAGCCTTTCTCGCGCAGGACCTCTGTCCACATCTCGCCGTCGCTGCCCACCGGCTCCCAGCCCGGCTGGGGCGGCAGGTCGCGGTACGGGTGCCAGCCGCGAAAGGGGAAGGTCCTGCGGCCGGCCATGATCGCCCGCCGCGCGGGAATCGTGGGCATGCCCTCGGGGAACGCCCGCGTGAAGTGCAGCCCCTCGCTCACGACCTTGTCGAAGGTCGGGGTGCGCGCCCGCTTGCCGTAGATGTGGTCCACGCGCAGGCTGTCCATCACCACCACGACCACGTTCATGGCCCCGGTCGGGGCTACGCCGAGCTTGGCCTCGCGGGCCTGGCCCGCCGCCTTGTCGTCGTTGTCGCAGGCCGCGGCGCTCATCAGCGTCAGGCCGGCGGCGCCCGCGCCGCCGGCCCGGAGCATGTCCCGACGTGTGAGCTCGTCGCTCAACGCCGCTAGGAGCCGCGCCTCGAGATGTCGATCGAGCGAATCGCGTGCTCGTCAGGGAGCTTGTCCAGCACCTGACGCAGGATCTCGTGAACGTCGCGCTCGTCGTGGCCGAAGTCGTCCAGGAGCGACTTCAGCGCGGTCCAGGTGATCTTCAGCTGGGCGGGAGTCAGGTCCAGCCGGTACGCGATCTCGTCCGGCCCGATCAGGTGAAGCTCGTCGTCGGCCATAAGCGCTCGAAGGGTAACCACCCGCCCGGGCGGGCGGTCGCGCACGACGGGCACTACGCTGTGAGCCGTGGCGAAGACCTGGGTGCTCACCGGATCGCTCGACAACTTTCGCGCCACCCGCGAGCAGGGCTTTCGCGTGATCGGGGCCAAGGAGGGGCGTCGGGGGATGGCCGAGCAGATCGAGCCCGGCGACCGGATCGTCTTCTACGTGACCGTGGTGCAGGCGTTTGCGGGCATCGTGCGCGTCACGGGCGAGATGTACGAGGACCGGGAGCGCATTTGGCCGGGCAAGCCCGGGAATGCGGACGCCTATCCGTGGCGCTTCGAGACCGAGCCCGAGCTGGTGCTCGACGAGGAAGACTTCGTGCCGGCAGTGGAGCTGGCGGGTGAGCTCCAGCACGTGGCCAAGTGGCCGGCCGAGCACTGGCACCTCGCGTTCCAGGGCCAGCTCCGCCCGGTCAGCGACGCCGACTCCGAGCTGCTCCAGCGCCGGCTCCGCGCCGCGGCGCCCGCGGCGGCGTGACCACGGCGCACGAGCGGCACTACTCGCTGGAGGAGGCGTCGGCGCTGCTGCCGCGTGTGGCTGAGCTGCTCGCCAAGATGCGCAGCGCGCGCGACCGGCTCGGCGACAGCGAGGCCAGGGCCGCGCTCGAGACCGCCGGGCAAACCAACGGCGGCGGCGAGCCGGGCAAGGTCGTGTCGGAGGGGTTCCTCGAGCTGCGCGAATCGATGCTCGAGCTGCGCGAGCGCGAGATCGTGCTGCGCGACCTCGATCGCGGACTGGTCGACTTCCCGGCGCTGCGGGACGGCCGGGAGGTGTACCTCTGCTGGGAGGAGGGAGAGGCTGAGATCGGCTTCTGGCACGAGCCGGAGGCCGGCTTCGGCGGGCGGCTCCCGCTCGACGATGGCTGAGCTGGTCCGCACCTTGCGGCTCCTGGGGTTCGAGCAGAGGGTGGCGGCGGTCGGCGCGGTGCTGCTCGCCGTCAGCACCTTCGGACCCTTCTCCTTCGTGGAGGTGGCCGAGGTCCTGGTCGCCGTGGGGGTGCTCGCGCTGCTGCGCGCGAGGGCGCTCGGCAAGCGCTTCCACCTGCCGTTCGGCGACGGCACGGTGATCGCCGCCGCCGGTGCCTGGGCCGCGGTCCTGATCGTGGTGCGGCTGTTCGACCGTCCGCTCGGCCAGAACCTGCTCGCGCTGGTGTGCGCGTCGATCCTCGTGCTCGCCGGCGTGCGCGAGCGCGCGAAGCGACCGGCGGACGACCTGCCGCCAGAGTCCAGCGGGCCGCCGCGCCCTCGGCGCCGCCCTGCGGCGACGTCAGCCGCGCAGGCGCCGACCGAGCCCCTGCCGCCGCCCGAGTTCAAGCGGTACAAGCCCGAGCCCGGCGAGCAGCTGCGGCTGGGCGGCGAGGAGTCGAAGCCTCAGCCGCCGGGCGACGCCTGAGGCAGGGCGCGGGCCGGCATCCGCATCAGCGTGACCCCAACCGCGGCGGCCAGCACCTGCGCGGCCGCCGCCACCAGCATCGCCTCGGCGGAGCCGAGGCCGGTGGCCACGGGACCCGCCAGCGCCGCGCCCATGGCGAACGAGCCGACCTTAAGCCCCGCGGCGGTGGTGAACACCGGCCGTACAGCGACGGCGGCACCACCTGCTGGCGCACGGCGAACTGGGCCGCGAGCGCGGGCCCGTCCGCCATGCCGGCCACGGCGATCAGCACCAGCAGCACTGGCAGCGAGCCGGCCAGCGGCCAGGTGAGCATGAGCGCTCCGAAGATCGCGTAGCCGGTGAGCACGATGCGCTCCGGGGGGAAACGCCGCTGGAGGCGAACCAGGCTGAGCGCGCCGAGGGTCGAGCCCGCCGCGAACGCAGCCCACATGAAGCCGGCGTCGCTGCGCTCGCCGCCGAGGTGCTCGACGGCGAACAGCGGGAAGGTGACCGTCATGAGGCCGAGGCCGCCGAGCCCGATCGCGGCGGCGACGGTGATGCCGCGCAGCTGCGGCACAGAGACGATCTGGCGAATGCCGGCGGCCGCAACCCCGAGCAGGGTGTCGTCGCCCCCGCGCCGGTCGGGGCCTCGATCGAGGCCCGGAATGCGCAGGATCAGCACCAGCGCCACCAGCGCCAGCCCGGCCTCCACCAGCAGGGACGTCTGCGGGCCGAAGGCGCCCGACAGCGTTCCCGCCAGCGCGGGTCCGATCACCAGCGCGCCGTTGAAGCTGGTCGTCTCGAGCGCGTTGGCGGGCGGCAGGAGTTCGTCCGGCACGAGCACAGGGATGAAGCTGGTGAACCCGCCGAACGAGAGCGGGTAGGTCAGGCCCGCCATGAGCACCACGAGCGGGATGACCCAGTTCGGCGTGTTGCCGGCCACGAGGACGAGGACGGCGAGCATGCCGGCGATCAGCAGCTGGTCGATCACCATCAGCCGGCGGCGCCGGCCGGTCAAGTCGAGCCAGGCGCCCAGCAGCGGCCCCGAGATCAGGCTCGGCAGCGTGATCGCCGCCACCGCCAGGCCCGCGAGCCCGGCGCTGCCGGTGCGGTCCAGCACGAGCAGCACCACGCCGACCGAGAACATCTCGTCGGACACGCGCGCGAGCGTGGCCGCGCTTGCAAAAGAGATGTAGCCGGGCTGGTTGCGGAGGCGGCGGAGGGACAGGCGGTCCACCGGCCAATCCTGGCAGGCGGCTCTACGGCGCAGGCGGGATCGCCTGGCGGAAGCGGAACATGAAGTCCGGGTCCACCTGCTTCTTGATCTCGCGCAGCCGCGCCAGGTTGGAGGCGTAGTAGGCCTGCCGCCAGGTGGTCAGCTGGGGGTCGATGTAGTTCTGGTAAGCCTGGCCGGACGCGAACGGCCGCAGCGCCCTCCAGACGCCGTCGATCCAGCCGCGGCTCGGCGTTCCGCTGCCGCTGAAGTAGGCGCCGTACTGGAGCGAGAACAGCATGTCGCGGTGCACGAACGCCGTGGCGTCGGTGGCCGGGCGGTTGTACGCGCCGCCGTAGGCGTCCAGGATCAGCGCGCCCGAGCCGAGCGACGGCGTGCGCTGCCGGCGCTCGATCCAGTCGATCATGACCTGCCGGCCGCGGGCCGGCAGCGGCTCGTCGAAGTAATCCGACTTGGCGTAGAACGCCGCCCGCGGGAGCTGGCCGCCGGGACTGGTGCCGCGCGTGTGGCAGGCGCGGAAGCCCTCGTCGAGGCAGCCGGCCCAGCGCAGCACGAGGCTCATCATCGACGAGCTGCCGGTGGAGACGGAGGCGCCGGCCACGCGCGCGAGCGGGCCGATCAGCCTGCGCAGCGCCGACTGCGACCCGAAGTACTGGCCGAGGGCGCTCACGCTCGGCGATCCCGCGCCGCCGGTCGTGCCGAGCGTGAAGATCGACGTGAGCGCCGGTGGGGCACCGGGCGCGAAGCGCTGCCAGGCGGCCAGCGCCTCGCTCGCCTGGCTCCAGGGGAAGCGGATGAAGAACCATGCGGCGCCGGTGGCGCGGTGAGCCCGGAAGCTGAGCGACGTGACGATCCCGAAGTTGCCGCCACCGCCGCCGCGGCACGCCCAAAAGAGGTCCTCGTTCGAGTCGGCGTCCAGGCGGCGAGCCCGGCCGTCCGCGGTCACGATCGTGGCCGCCGCGAGGTTGTCGGTGGTCAGGCCGAAGCGCCGGCCCGACAGGCCGTGGCCGCCGCCCAGCGCCAGCCCCGCGATGCCCACGGACGGGCACGAACCGGCAGGCACGAGCAGGCCGCGAGAGGCGAGCTTGGAGTAGACGTCGATCAGCTGGGCGCCCGCGCCCACGGTGGCGCGGCCGTTCGCGACGCCGATGCCGCGCAGTCGGCCGAGGTCGACCACGACGCCGGCCGAGATCGCCGAGTAGCCCGCGTAGCTGTGACCGCCAGAGCGGGCCACGACGCGCACGCCGAAGCGATTGGCCCAGCCCACGACGGCCTGCACGTCGCGCGTGTCGAGCACCTCCACCACGGCCTGGGGCCGGATGCCGTCATAGCGCGTGTTGTAGACGAGCCGCTCGGACTGGTAGCCCGGAGTGCCCGGAAAGAGGACCGGCCCCCGCACCGCGGCGCGCAGGGCCCGGGCGGCGCGCTTCGGAAGCGCCGCGACCGTCGGCTCGGCGGGCCAGGCGGCGC
>JACCSF010000282.1 GCA_013813135.1 Thermoleophilaceae bacterium
CCGCCGCCGTGTCGACCGCGAGCAGGCGCGCGTGGGCGACCGTCGAGCGGACGGCCCGCATCCAGAGCTGCCCGGGGCGGTTGACGTCGTCGACGAAGCGCCCGCTCCCGCACAGCAGGCGGGCATCCTCGACGCGCCGCAGCGGGCGCCCGACCGCCGTCATCCGGGCCGCGACTCCCCGTCGGCGGCGGCGCGCACCGCGGCCAGGATCGACTGGTAGCCCGTGCAGCGGCAGATGTTCGACGCCATCGCGTCGCGGATCTCGTCGTCTGTCGGATCGGGGTTCTCGCGCAGCAGCGCGGTGGCGAGCATGAGGAAGCCCGGGGTGCAGAAGCCGCACTGCAGCGCGTGGTGGGCGGTGAAGGCTTCCTGCAGCGGGTTGAGCGCGCCCGTGGTGCCCAGGCCCTCCACCGTCTCGACCTCGGCGTCGTCGGCCTGCACGCCGAACACGAGGCACGAGCGCGTGGGCTGTCCGTCGACGAGCACGGTGCACGCGCCGCAGATCCCGTGCTCGCAGCCGACGTGCGTGCCGGTGTAGCCGAGGTCGTGGCGCAGCACGTCGGCCAGCGTCCGCCGCGCCTCGACGGCGACCTCGTGGCGCGTGCCGTTGACGGTCATGGCGACCAGGTGGACCTCGCTCATCGTGCCCCGCTCCCTTCGGTGCGGCCGCCGGCGTGCAGCGCCGCCAGCACGTGGTCGGGCCGGATCGGCAGGCGATCGATCTCGATGCCCAGGTGCGCGACGGCGTCGGCGACGGCCGTGGCCACGCAGGCCGGCGCGCCCATCGTGCCGCCCTCGCCCATGCCCTTCGCGCCGGTCTCCGAGAACTCCGACGGCGTCTCGAGGTGGAGGATCTCGACCGTGGGGATCTCGGCCGCCGTCGGCACCAGGTAGTCCATGAGCGAGGCGGTCTGCAACTGGCCCTCCTCCGTGTAGACGAGCTCCTCGTACAGCGCCGCGCCGATGCCCTGAGCCACGCCTCCGCGCACCTGGCCCTCGACGATCGCCGGGTTGATCATCACGCCGCAGTCCTCGGCCACGACGTAGCGCTCGATGGCCACCGCGCCGGTCTCGGGGTCGATCTCGACGATGCAGCCGTGGGTCGCGTTGGAGAAGGTCCCCGGCGGGTCGAACGACGCCTGGCACTCGAGCCCGGGGTCCTCGTCGGGCGGCAGCCGCTGGACCTCGAGGTAGGCCACGCGCCCGACATCGGCGAAGCTCAGGCCGCGCTCGGGCGAGCCGCGGACGGTCGCTCGCCCGTCGCGCAGCTCGATGTCCTCGGACGCCGCCTCCAGGAGGTGACCGGCCAGGCGGCGGATGCGCTCGGCGAGAGCCAGCGTCGCGCGCTTGGTGGCGCCGCCGCCCACGACCATCGTGCGGCTGGCGAACGTGCCCCAGCCGTAGGGCGTCGCGTCGGTGTCGCTCTGGCGCACCTCGATCCGTGCGGGATCGACGCCGAGCTGGTCGGCGGCGACCTGGGCGAGCGTGGTGAGGTGGCCCTGCCCGTGGCCGGAGGTGCCCACGTAGACGGTCACGCCGCCCGAAGGGTCCATGCGGGCCAAGGCGGTGTCGTAGCCCGGGGTCACCGTCATCCTGCGCTGGTTGAACGCCTCGGTTCCGTAGCCGCTGCGCTCGGCGAAGCACACGAGGCCGAGCCCGAGCAGGCGGCCCTCCTCGCGTGCGGCGCCCTGGCGCTCGCGGAACGCGGCGATGTCCAGAGCCCCGGCGCAGGTGTCGAGCGCCTCGTGATAGCTGCCGCGGTCGATCACCAGGCCGGCCGGGCCGGTCCACGGGAACGCGTCGGGCGGGATCAGGTTGCGCCGCCGGATCTCGACGGGGTCGACATCGAGGCGCAGCGCGGCCTTCTGCAGGAGCCGCTCCATCGCGAGCACCATCTGCGGGCGCGACACGCCGCGGTAGGGCGCCATCGGGGACTTGTTCGTGGCCACTGCGCGCGCCCGCGCCCGATAGTGGCGCACGGCGTAGGGCCCGAGCAGCTCGGTGGCGGCCATCAGCGGCTCGACCCCGCACGTGAATGGGTGCGTCGAGTAGGCGCCGACGTCGCACAGGATGTCGGCCGCGACACCGAGCACGCGGCCCTCGCCGTCGAAGCCGGCGCGGACGTGGAAGCGCTGCTCGTGGCCCTGGAAGCCGGCGACGAGGCTCTCCTGGCGGTCCTCGACCCACTTCACCGGGGCGCCGAGGCGGCGCGCGGCGATACAGGTCAGCGCCTCCTCGCGTGCGACGACGCACTTCTGGCCGAAGCCGCCGCCGACGTCGGGGGCGATGACCCGCAGGCGGTGCTCGGGCAGGCGCAGCAGGGCGGCGACCGTGGTGCGCACCAGATGCGGCACCTGCGTCGAGGTCCACAGCGTCAGCCGCTGGTCGCGGTCGTCCCACTCGGCCAGGCACGCGCGGCCCTCCAGCGGAACGGCGGACAGGCGCGCCGAGGCGAAGGACTCCTCAAGGACGAGCGCGGCCTGCTCGAGCAGCCCGTCGAGCGCGGGGTCGTCGTGGAAGGCGGCGTCGAGGAGGACGTTGCCCTCGTCGTGGACCCGCGGGGCGTCGTCGGCGATCGCGGCCTCGATCGAGCTCACCGCGAGCCCGGGCTCGTAGTCGACCACGACCCGCTCGGCCCCGTCCTCGGCGGCGTGCGGCGTGTCGGCGACGACCATGGCCAGCGGCTCGCCCACGTGGCGGACGCGGTCGCGCGCCAGCAGCGGCAGCTCGACCGCGACGAAGTCGGGGCGGTCGAGGCGCGGGACGAGCGGCGCAACGTCGCCGAGGTCGGAGGCGATGAGCACGGCGCGCACGCCGTCGATGCCCCGTGCGGCCTCCGTCTCGATGCCGGTGACCCGCGCGGCGGCCTGCGCGGAGCGCGTGAAGGCGAGCGCCAGGACCCCGGGGCGGCGGATGTCGTCGACGAACGACGCCGTCCCCGTCAGGTGCCGGGGGTCCTCGACGCGGCGCAGCGCGCGGCCGATCCAGCGGCCGTCAACCTCCATGGCCACCGTCGCGGCCGCCGCCGTCGCCGTCGCCCCCGACCGCCTCCGCCAGCGCGCGGCGCACGAGCACGGCGGTCAGCTCCTTGCGGTATCCGGCGCTGCCGTGGATGTCAGACGAGGGGTCGACCGCGGCACCCGCGGCCCGGCCCGCCT
>JACCSF010000289.1 GCA_013813135.1 Thermoleophilaceae bacterium
CCGGCCGTTCGAGTGGACCTTCACCCGCCGTGACCTCGAGCGCGTCCTCGCCCGCATCGCCGATCGCGAACCTCAGCTCCAGCTCGCCGCCTAACGATCAGAACTTCTGGACGGGTCTACTAGCTCCCGGGCGGCGCGTCGACCTTGATCCCGAGCTCGCGCAGCTGGCGCTCGTCGACCGGCGAGGGCGCTCCGGTGAGCGGATCCGCGCCGCTGGCGGCCTTGGGGAAGGCGATCGCATCGCGGATCGAGTCGCGGCCGGCCAGCAGCGCCACGATGCGGTCGATGCCGAACGCGATCCCGCCATGCGGCGGCGCGCCATAGGTGAGCGCCTCGAGCAGGAAGCCGAAGCGCTCCTCCGCCTCCTCCGGCTCGATGCCAAGTGCGGAGAAGACCTTCTGCTGAACGTCCGGGCGGTTGATGCGGATCGAGCCGCCGCCCAGCTCCCAGCCGTCGAGCACGACGTCGTAGCCGCGGCTGCGCCAGGTGCCGGGGTCGGCATCGAGATCGCCGCTGGGCGAGGTGAACGGGTGGTGGAGGGCGTCCCAGCGCCCCTCTCCCTCGCTCCACTCGAACATCGGGAAGTCGACGACCCAGAAGATGTCGTGGCCGCTGGGCTCGCCCTCCGCTACGTCCGACCGCAGGCCGCCGAGCACCTTGGCAGCGACGTCGGCCCGGTCTGCCGCGAACAGGATGACGTCGCCCTCGCGCGCCTCCACGGCGGCGGTCGCGCGGGCGACTTCGTCGTCGCTGAGGAACTTCGCGATCGGCGAGCGCCAGCCGCCGTCCTCGACGACGGCCCAGGCCAGGCCCTTCGCTCCGAGCGACTTCGCCTTCTCCTCGAGCTTGTCGATGCGGCTGCGCGGGAAGTCGCCGCGCGCGCGCAGAGCGCGGACCACCCCGCCTGCGTCGACCGCGCCGCGGAAGACCTTGAACCCCGATTCGCGAAAGACCTCGGTGAGGTCGTGGATCTCCACGCCAAGCCGCCGGTCGGGGCGATCGGAGCCGTAGCGCAGGATCGCCTCGTCGTAGCTGACTTGCTCGAGTGGCAGTTCCACCTCGATGCCGCCCAGGGCGAGCACCCGCTGGAGCAGCGGGTCGATCAGGTCGAAGACGTCGTCCTCGTCGACGAAGGACATCTCCAGGTCGAGCTGCGTGAACTCCGGCTGGCGATCGGCGCGGAAGTCCTCGTCGCGGAAGCAGCGCGGGATCTGGAAGTAGCGCTCGATCCCGCCGACCATCAGCAGCTGCTTGAACAGCTGCGGCGACTGCGGAAGCGCGTACCAGGAACCGCGGATCAGGCGGCTGGGCACGAGAAAGTCGCGCGCGCCCTCCGGGGTCGAACGGGTCAGGATCGGCGTCTCGATCTCGAGGAAGTCGCGCTCGGAGAGATGGTCGCGGATCGTCTTCACCACGTCGTGGCGCAGGACCATCACGTCGCGCATGCGTTCCCTGCGCAGGTCGAGGTAGCGGTAGCGCAGCCGCAGCTCCTCCCCCACCGGCTCGTCCTCGTCGATCTGGAACGGCGGCGTCTCGGCGTCGGCGAGCAGGTCGAACCCCGACACCGCCAGCTCCACCTCGCCGGTGGGCAGGTTCGGGTTGACGGTCCCCTCCTCGCGCCTCACCAGCTCGCCGGTAGCGGAGATCACGTCCTCGGCGCGCAGGCGTCCGGCGGCGGCGTGGGCCTCGGCCGCTTCCTCGGGACGGAACACCAGCTGCAGCAGCCCGCTGCGGTCGCGCAGGTCGATGAAGATCAGCCCGCCGTGGTCGCGCCGGCGGTGCACCCAACCGGCCACCCGCGGCTGCTCGCCGATCTGCTCGGCGCGCAGCTCGCCGGCCCAGTGGTCGCGGTACCGGTTAGCGCGCGGCGGCGTCACCTGTCCAGCACCTCGCCCACCTTGTCGACCGTCTCCTCGAAGCCCTCCGCCCCACTCTGCTGGCCGCTGTCCATGTCCTTGACCTCGATGCCGTCGCCGAAGATCACGGTCACGCGCGCGCCGATCCGATCGGCCTGCTTGAGCTGCCCCTTCATCGAACGCCCGGCCTGCTCGACCTCTACCCGGATGCCGTCATCCCGCAGCCGGCGCGCGAGCGCGAAGGCGTCCCCGATCTGCCCCGGCTTGGCAAGCGCGATGTAGACGCGGGCGTCGGGCGCCGGCTCGTCGTTGGGCGCGGCCAGCAGCATCCGCTCCACGCCGGCCGCCCAGCCCACCCCGGGCGTCGGGGGACCGCCCAGCTCCTCGACCAGGCGGTCGTAACGGCCGCCGCCGCCGAGCGCCGCCTGCGCTCCGAGCCGCTCGCTCTCGAACTCGAACACGGTCCGGGTGTAGTAGTCGAGCCCGCGCACGAGCGTCGGATCGACCGCGTAGGTGGCGCCCGCTGCTTCGAGCAACCCCAGCACGGCGTCGAGATGCTGCCTGTCCTCTGCGCTGAGGCGGTCGAGCAGCTTCGGGGCCTCGGCGACCACCCTCTGCGTCCCCTCGTGGTCGGCGTCGAACGCGCGCAGCGGGTTCTGGTCGATGCGCGCCCGCACCTCGTCCGACAGCTCCCGTTCGTGCTCGCGCAGGTAGGCGGTCAGCTCCTCCAGGTAGGCGGCGCGCGTCGCCGGCGTGCCGAGGCTCGCCACACGCAGCCGCGCCGGCCCGGCCCCGGCACGATCGATGATCTCGCGCAGCAACAGGATCAGCTCGGCATCGAGGCTCGGATCGTCTGAGCCGATCGCCTCGGCGCCGAACTGCGTGAACTGGCGGAAGCGCCCCGCCTGGGGCGCCTCGTGGCGAAAGAACGGGCCCCAGTACCAGAGCTTCACCGGCTGAGCGAGCTTGTGCATGCCGTGCTCCACGTAGGCGCGGCAGACGCCGGCCGTGCCCTCCGGACGTAGCGTCAACGACCGCCCGGCCTTGTCCTCGAAAGTGAACATCTCCTTCTGCACGATGTCGGTGGACTCCCCCACCCCGCGGGCGAACAGATCGGTGTCCTCGAACACGGGCGTCTCGAACGGCTCGTACCCGGCGCGACCGAGCACCTCCGCGACGATGCCCATCAGCCGCAGCCGGCGGCGGGCGTCGCCGGGCTGGACGTCGAACGTGCCCCGGGGGGCCTGAAGCCCCCTGCTCACCGCGCCAGCTCGGCGAGGAACGGATTGCTCGCGCGCTCGGCGCCGAGGCTCGTGATGCCCCCGTGCCCGGGGTACACGGCGGTCTCGGCCGGCAGGGTGTCCACCAGCTTGCGGATAGACTCGAGCAACGTGCCCCAGTCGCCTCCCGGCAGGTCGGTGCGGCCGACGGAGCCCTGGAACAGCACGTCGCCGGAGAACGCCGCCTGCTCGTCGGGGATCGAGAAGGTGACGTGCCCGGGGCTGTGACCTGGCGTGAAGACGACATCGATCTCAAAACCCGCCAGCTCGAGCTTTTCGCCCCCCTCGAGGGTGTGCTCGGCGTCGTAGGACTCGAAGGGGCCGAAGCCGGGCCATGGGACGAACGAGTTGATGTCGTCCAGGACGAACTTCTCGATCTCCGGAACCCAGACCTCGGCGCCCGTCGCCCTGGCCACCGGCGCCACGGCGCCAACGTGGTCGAAGTGCGTGTGGGTCAGCAGGATCCCGTCGAGCTCCACGCCCAGCTCGTCGAGCGCGCTGAGCAGCGTGTCGGCCTCGTCGCCGGGGTCGACGATCAGCGCACGGTCGGACCCGTCGCGCCGGAAGATGTAGGTGTTCTCGGCCACGGGGCCGACCGTGAACATCCGCACGTCCATTGTCAGCGGGCCTGCCTCCGGCGCTGGCGGAAGCGGTAGATCAACGTGTCCGTGGCGTAGCCGAGCGGGATGTAGAGCAGGAACATGAACGCGGCCAGGATCGCGCCCTGGGCGACGTCGCGCTTGAAGAACACCACCACGAGCACGCCGAAGACGGCGGCCGCCATCGCCGCACGCTGCATGGCGCCGCGCCAGGTCGGCGGCTTGTCGAGCCGCTCCGTACGCCGCCGGCGCGAGATCTGCTTGGCCTCCTCGCGCGTGCGCGGACGCCCCGTCCTACCCGAACGCTCGATCGTGCCGGCGGGGGTGCCGCGGTGCTTGCTCTTACGCTTGCGCTTCGTTTGAGCCATCGGTCCGGAGCCTACTCGCGCGGCGCCCGGCTTGGTGGCTAGTAGAGCGCCGCGAGTGCCTCTTCGAGGATGTGGCGCTCGGGACTGAAGCCGTGCAGCGGCACGTCGTCGGGGAAGCCGTCGAAGGCGGCGCGAGGCGCCAGCCCGATCAGCTCCGCCTCGACCACGGGCGCCCGGGCCCTCACGCGCTCCACGATCTCCGCCAGCGGCACCGCCAGGTGGTCGTGGACATTGGTCGATACCTGCGCGCGGCCGCGCCCTGCCAGGTAGACCCCGAGCGCCCGCACGCCGGGCAGGCCCCCGTCAGCCTCGCGCAGCTCGGCCGCGATCGACTTGGCGAGCTCGACGTCGTCGGTTGCGAGGTCGACGTTGAAGGCGACCAGCGGCCTGCGCGCCGTGGCCAGCACCGCGCCGGCCGTAGGGTGGGCGCGACGCGGGCCGTAGTCGGGAGTCAGCTCCCCGGACTCCATGCGCTGCGCCAGCCCGCTCGGGCCCCCGCGCCGCAGCCAGGCCCGCTCGGTGTGCGGCGGCTTGGTGGCAAGGTCGCCGTAGAGGAAAACTGGCAGCTCGGCGTCCTCGCCGACCAGGGCGGCGGCCGTGAGCGCCTCGGCCCCGGCCGCCCCGCGGCGCTCGCCGTCGAGCCAGACGACCGGCATCACGTCCAGGGCGCCCACGTGCGGATGCACGCCGTCGTGGGAGCGCAGGTCGATGTTCTCCACCGCCGCCTTGGCGAGGCCGACCAGCCCCGCGGCCAGCTCGCCCTGACGCCCGGCCAAAGTGAAAACAGCCCGGTTGTGATCGGGGTCGACGTGCACGTCGAGCACGAGCGCCGGCCCGACCGAGCCCTCGAGGCGCTCGAGCACATCGCGGTCGCGCCCCTCGCTTACGTTCGGGACGGCAATCAGGAGCGGAGTCCGGGCCACCCCCTAAGGCTAGACTCGATTGCTCGCTGCGCGGCTCCGTAGCTCAGCGGTTAGAGCGCACGACTCATAATCGTGAGGTCCCTGGTTCGAATCCAGGCGGAGCTATCGCCCCCGGGCCCGCTCCTAGAGCGGGTTCTTGCGTCCTAGACGGCCTCGCGTCCCTCGTCGTCCGCGGGTCCGTCCTCCGCCCTATTGCCCGACTCGTGTCCGTTTGCGCCCTCCCAGAGCGACCGGATCGCCTCGCGCTCCTCGTCCACCGTCTCCATCGCCCGCGCGTAGATCGAGAGCGTGAAGCCCGCGTTGGCGTGCCCCATCTGGCGCATCACCTGCGCCGGGTCCTCGCGGAGCGCGACGAGGATCGAGGCGAACGTCCGCCGGAGCGAGTGCGGCGTGAGCCCGTCCGGGATCGGCTCGACCCGGCTTTGACGAGCCTCTTGTTGGCTCGCGTCACCGCCGGGGCGAGGATGCGGTTCCGGACGTTCGACTCGGAGAACCTGCCGCCGCGGGCCGTCGCGAAGACGCGGTCCTCACCGCCCGACGAGCGCCGGGCCTTGAGCGCGACCAGCTCGTCGCGGAGCGCCGGGGCGAGTCGGACGGTCCGGAGCGCGTTCTCGGTCTTCGTCCCGCGGACACGGATGGCCCCGTTCGGGCCCACCGGCCGCCCCTTGACCGGGAGCGCGACGACGTTCCCACCGTCCTCGGTGCCGAGGTCGACGTCCTTCCAGCGGAGGTCGAGCGCCTCCCCGATCCGGAGCCCGGCGAACGTGAGGGTCGCCAGGAGCGCACGCCGGTAGGGCTTCGTCCGGCCGCCCTCGTCGAGGTCGCCCGCGGCGTCGAGGAGCGCCGCGATCTGCTCCGCCCGGTCGAGGTAGGTCCGGCGCGGCTTCCCGGCCTTGAGGCGGCGCCTGCGCCCCTCCGCCGGGTTCGAGGCGGCGTGGCCGTACTCGACGGCCTGCTCCATGATCGCCGCGACTGTGGCGATCATCTTGTTGATGCTCGCCGGTGAGAGCCGCCCCTCCTGCACCTTCGAGCGGCGGAAACGGTCGATGTCCTCGATCGTGATCTCGTCGAGCCGGAAGCTCGCGAAGTACGGGAGCACGTGCTCCTTGAGCCGCCAGTCGCGCAGGTCGCTGATCGACCGCTTGCTCAGCCCCTCGCCGTTGCGGCCGCCCTCCCTCAACGACCGCGGCGAACCACTTGGACGCGAACTCGTGGAACGTCGGCACCTCGCGCGGCTCGGCCTCCGGCGCGCGCTCCTCCGGCGGGGTCCAGAGGTCGCGCCGGACGTCGGCCATGAGGTCGGCCATCGCCGCCTCCGCCTGCTTCCGCTTCATCCCGTCCGCGGTCGACCCGAGCTTGACGAAGCGGCGCTTCCCGCGATAGCGGAACCTCACCCCGAACCCCGTCGTCCCGGCCTTCGTCGTCCAGCAGTAGAACTGCCCCGTCGCTTGTCTGGCCATTAGGCCCTCCTTCGGTCGAGGCTCCGAGGAGAGCGTCCGCGGCCAGCCGGGGGACATAACCTCGATCACTTTGTCGAGCAGCCCACCGCCAGTCACGGGTGAGCGAAAATCACTCGGAGCGGTGACTCAATGCGTCAGCGTGGCGCCGGGTTGCCTGTGGCGGCAGGCCGGTTCAAGCCGGTCTCATAGGCGAAGATCACGATCTGGATTCGATCGCGGAGCCCGAGCTTCATCAGGATTCGTTTGACGTGGCTCCTGATCGTCGAGTCCTCCACGACGAGCGCGGTAGCGATCTCCCGGTTTGAGAGACCGCGGGCGACGAGCGCAAGGACTTCCCGTTCGCGCGGGGTTAGCTCGTCGAGCGCGCCCTGATCTTTGAGGTCTGGATGGGGATGTTGGACCATGCGATCGATCACGCGGCGGGTGACGGAGGGCGAGAGCAGGGAGTCACCGGCGGCGATGGTGTGGACGGCGGCGATCAGCTCCTCGGGTCTGGTTCGTTTGACCAGGAAGCCCGAAGCGCCGGCTCGCAGCGCCCCGAAGACGTGGTCGTCTTGTTCGAAGGTCGTCAGGATCAGCACCCTCACGCGGGGCGCCGTGCGGGTCAGCTCGTGGGTGGCGGCGATCCCGTCGAGGTCGGGCATACGGACGTCCATGAGCACCACGTCAGGGTCGAGCCGGCCGGCTCGCTGGACGGCTTCGCGGCCGGTCGATGCCTCACCGACGATCTCGATCGACGGATCGCCCGACAGGAGCTCAACCAGCCCCGCCCTCATCAGGTCGTCGTCGTCGGCGATCAGCACCCGGGTCACATGTTCGGACCTCCGTATGGAAGGCGGACGCGGACCCGAAACGCGCCGTTGGCACGCTCTGCTTCGAAGCTGCCGCCGAGCAGGACCGCTCGCTCGCGCATGCCGATCAATCCATGCCCGCCATTTCGTCTTGAGAGGCCCGCGCGGGGCGCCGGGTTACTGATCGTCAACTCAAGTGCGGCCTCGACGAAAGCGAGCTCAACCCGGGCCGCACCGGTGCCGTGGCGGGCGGCGTTGGTGAGGGCTTCCTGGAGGATTCGGTACGCGGCCTGGTCGGTCGCGTTCTCGAGCGGCCGCGGTAGGCCCTGATTGGCGACGGTTACATGCAATCCCGCGGCGCTGTGGCGGGCGATCAGCGTGTCCAGCGACGCCAGTCCGAGCGGCGCGTCTGCTGCTCCGTTGGGGTAGCTCTGGTCGCGCAGGGTCCCGACGATCCCGTCGATCTCGGCGGCGGTCTGCCGCGCGATCTCCTCGATCATCTCCAGCGCGGCCTGTGAGCGCTCGGGATCCCGCCGCATGCGTGCCGCGCCAGCGCGGACGGCGATCACGTTGGCGGCGTGGCCGGCGGCGTCGTGGAGGTCGCGGGCGATGCGGGCGCGCTCCTCGGCTACCGCGAGGCGACGCTCGTGCTCGGCCTCGCGCTCGGCACGCGCGGCTCGCTCCTTCAGTTCGGCGATGTGTTCGCGCCGCAGACGCGTTCGGTCGCCGGCGAACCACGCGAGCGCGAAGGCAACTCCGCCGTGCAACAACTCGCTTGCGGGAAAGGTGTCCCTTCCGGCCCCCGCGGCTACCGCGTAGGCACCGAAGAGCAGGAGCGCGACGGCGGTGGTGCGGCGCGTCCAGGGAGTTCCCTCGTCGCGGCTCGCGGCCAGCAGATAGAGGGCGGCGGCTGCACCGAGCGGTATCCCGAGGGGGTAGCCGAGGCCGACGAGCAGCGCGCTCGCGCCAGCGGTCACGGCGAAGACGGCGATCGGGGACCACCGCCAGGCGACAAGCGGCACTGAAGCGCAGACCGAGAGCGCCACCCCGAGCGAGTCGAGGTCGGCCAAGTCTGCGAGGGCCTCGCGATGATCGCCAACCCGGGCGACTTCGTCGGCCGTCGACCCTGGCACGCCGCCGTGGGAGATGAGCGCAAGCGAGCCGGCCAGAGCCGCCGCCGCGATCGTCACGTCGACGAGCCACCCCGATCTCGGCCGGGTCGCGAAGAGGCGCTGCGCCGTGGTTGTAGGCGACACGAGCACGGCCGAGCGTAGCGGCGCGGCCCTGAGCACAAATCCCCCGCGTGGGGGATCCGTCTCCACGCGGCGTTGACGGCACATTTCCCCTCGCGAGGCGTTTCGCCGGGGCCGCGGCCACCGTAGCTTGGCCCCCGTGATCGCCGACCGCACCGTCCCGAGCTGCGTATGCATGGCGTGTTGACCGCCGCCGTCGAACACGGCCCCGGCATGCACGGACCGCTTCTGATCGCCCTCTTTCTGGTCGCCGTCGTTGGTGGGGTGGTCTACGGAGTGCGCCAGCTCGTGCTCAGTCGCCGAGCAGGCCGGGCGCGTTCCGACCGTGGTCCCGAGACCGATCGGAGCCCGGAGGCATGAGCGCGACCGGCCCGACGGCCGCGAGGAGCGTCAACGATGGGGCAGGTCCCCTGCTCGTCGATGCCGACGCCGGCTCTCGCGATCCGGCGATCAAGGTCAGCTCGCTGACCAAGCGCTACGGCGAGGTCCTCGCGGTGGATGAGGTGACGTTCTCGCTCGATGTCGGAACCGTCACCGGCTTCCTCGGGCCGAATGGCGCCGGTAAGACGACTACTTTGCGGGTGTTGCTCGGGCTTGCCGAGCCGACCAGCGGCGAGGCGCTCGTCTTCGGTCGTCGCTACGGCGAGCTCGCCGACCCGGCCAGCCGGGTGGGTGCGGTGCTCGAGTCAAACGACTTTCATCCCGGACGCTCCGGGCGCGATCACCTGCGCGCGCTCGCGCTGGCGGCGGAGATCCCGTCGAGTCGCGTCGACGAGGTGCTGGCGCTGGTGGAGATCGAGCCCGCTGCCGACCGCCGTGTGAAGACCTATTCGCTGGGGATGCGCCAGCGGCTCGGGCTCGCCGCGGCGCTGCTCGGCGGCCCCGAGCTGCTCGTCCTCGACGAGCCCGCGAACGGGCTCGATCCCTCGGGGGTCCACTGGCTCCGGAGCTTCCTGCGAGGGTTCGCCGAGCAGGGCGGGACGGTGCTCGTCTCGAGCCACCTGCTCGCCGAAGTCGCACAGACGGTGGATCAGATCCTTGTGATCGATCGTGGCCGGCTCGTAGCGAGCGGGCGGCTCGATGAACTCACCGCGCGCGGGCGAACGCTCGAGGACGTCTACCTCGAGCTGACCGGAGGGACGTCGTGAGGGCCCAGCTCCGCGCCGAGCTGCTGAAGCAGCGCTCGACCACGACCAGCGTCGGCCTCCTTGCAGGGATGCTCGGGCTGGTCCTGTTCGCCGTGCTCCTGCACGGCTTAGGCCTCCCTGCCGAGAACGTCGGCGGCAGCTCGGAGCAGCTGATGGTGTTCGGCCGGGGGGAGTTCCTCGGAGCGCTGTTCGCCGCCCTGGTCGGCGCGCTGTCGATCACAAGCGAATTCCGCCACGGGACGATCCGGCCGACCTTGCTGGTCACGCCACGGCGCGGCCGTGTCGTCGCGGCGAAGGTCTGGGTGAGCGCGTTCATCGGGGCCGGATTCGGCCTCGCAGCCTCCGCACTTGCGGCGGGGGTGGGCACCGCGGCGCTTTGGGTGCGCGGGATCGACATCCAGCTCGATGGCGGCGACTACGCACTCCTGCTCGCCGGCGGCCCCGCAGCGGCCGCACTCTGGGCGGCCATCGGCGTCGGTCTCGGCGCAGTCCTCCGCAACCAGGTACCGACCCTGGTCGGTACCTGCGCCTGGCTGCTGTTCGTCGAGGGCCTGCTGGTCGGCGACATCGCAGACGTCGCCGAGGTGGGCCGCTTCGCGCCGGGCGCGCTCGGAGAGGCGATCAGCGGACAGGACCCGGGCACGCTGCTCGCGCCCGGCGTGGCCGCGGTCCTGTTGGCCCTCTACGCCGCCGCCGGCGCGATCGCCGGCTCGCTCGCAATCACCCGCCGAGACGTCGCCTAGCAATCCAAGGAGAACGCCCTTCGTGTTCTACATTCGCTTCCTAGCCGCAGAGCTTCGTCGACGACCGGGGCGCACGGCGTTGACCGCGCTCGGCCTCGCGGTCGGCGTCGGCCTCGTCGTCCTCGTCGGCGCCCTCTCGCAGGGCCTCGACGAGGCCCAGGATGAGGTGCTCGAGCCGCTTACGGGGGTCGGCACCGACCTCTCGGTCAGCCGTCCCCTCGCCGTGCCCGATGATGGCGCCTCGAGCGCTGTCGGTCCGGCTGGGCCCTTCGGCCAGCTCTCCAAGCGCGAGCAGCGCCAGCTGCAACGCGAGAACGACAACGGCCTCGACTTCGACCTTGCGAAGCTCGGCGAGCCGGGGGAACGCTTCTCGGAGGACCGGGTGGTCGCGACCGAGCTCAGCTTCCCGACCTCGGAGGTGGCGAAGATCCGAAACCTCGACGACACCGAGGACGCCGCCGCCAGCCTCACACTCAACGCGGTCAACATCGAGGGCACGGTGCCAGAAGTCAGTACGCCCGGCGGCGCCGCGCTCCACGGTGGCGCATTCGACGTCACCTCCGTGATCGTGTCCGGCGTAGACGTCCGCAAGCCCGGGCTGGCAATGGTGACGCCAGACCAGATCGCCAGAGGGCGCTACCTCTCCAAGAGCCCCAAGCGAGCGCGCGGCGAGGCCGTGGTCGACCTCGCGTTCGCGCGCCAGAACGGCATCGGCGTCGGCGACGAAACCGCCGTCGCGGGCGAGGAGTTCGAGGTCGTCGGCCTCGCCAGCGCCCCCCTGGGAGGCGACGCGTCCAACGCCTACGTCGAGCTCGGACAGCTCCAGCAGCTCTCGGACCGGGAGGGCCGGGTGAATCAAGTTCAGGTTCGCGCCGACTCCGCCGACGCCGTAGCCGCGCTCGAAAGTGAGATCGCCGGTCAGCTCGAAGGCGCGGAGGTGGTAACGGCCTCGGACCTCGCCGACCGCGTCGGCGGGTCCCTGGACGATGCCGACGCCCTCTCCTCAAAGCTCGGCACGGCGCTGGCGATCGTCGCCTTGGCGGCCGCGTTCCTGATCGCCACCCTGCTGACCCTCTCGAGCGTCCAGAAGCGAACCCGCGAGCTCGGCACCCTGAAGGCGCTCGGCTGGCGGCAGCGCCTCGTCGTCCGCCAGGTCGCTGGCGAGTCGCTCGTGCAGGGAGCGCTCGGCGGACTCCTCGGCGCTGCGATCGGAGTCGCTGGCGCCGCGATCATCGACCAGATCGGACCTACGCTCGAGGCCTCCGTCGAGGGGCAGTCGAACGGCGGCTTCGACCCCTTCGGGCAGGGGGACGTAACGGCCGGCAGCACCGACGTAGTCCTCGGGGCCCCAGTGGACCCGGCCCTGCTCCTGCTCGCGATCGGGCTCGCAATCGTTGGCGGCCTGTTCGCCGGCGCCGCGGGAGGGCTGCGAGCGGCGCGGCTTCGGCCCGCCGAGGCCTTGAGGAGCGTCGAGTGAACGAACGAAAGGAGAACGCCATGGTCGAGGCTTCGGAAGGCGCGCCGCCCAGCTACGCGCTCGAAGCGGCAACGCGCACCTACGGAGCGGGATCGACCCTGGTCACCGCCCTCGACTCGCTCGACCTGACGATCAGATCCGGCGAGTTCGTCGCCATCCTCGGACCGTCGGGATCAGGCAAGACGACCCTGCTGCAACTCCTCGGCGCGCTCGACCGCCCCACCGCCGGCACGGTGCGCTTCGAAGGCCGGCATCTCGACGGTCTCGGCGAAGCCGATCTCGCCGACCTGCGGCTCTCGGCGATCGGTTTCGTCTTCCAGCAGTTCAACCTCATCCCCACCCTGACCGCCGCCGAGAACGTCGAGGCGGGCCTCGCTCCGCTCCGAATGAACGGAGTAAACAGGGGCGAGACGGCTGCGCAGCACCTCAGGGCGGTCGGCCTCGAGCCGCGGGCGGGTCACCTGCCGACGCAGCTCTCCGGCGGCGAGCAACAGCGGGTCGCGATCGCTCGCGCGCTCGCCCGCTCGCCTCGGGTCGTGCTGGCCGACGAGCCCACCGGGAATCTCGACACCAAGAGCGGCGAGATGGTGATCGACCTGCTCGGCTCGCTCCACCGAGATCTCGACATCACGCTGATCCTGGTGACCCACGACCAGTGGGTTGCGGAACGCGCCGACCGCGTGCTCAGCCTCGCCGATGGCCGCCTCATCGGCGACACCGCTGCCCACCCGCCGCGCGTGAGCGCACGATGAGGCGTCTCGTCACGATCGGCGCCCTGGTGATCGGGCTCGTGCTCTCGAGCTGCAGCGGCGAAGACGAGGACACGACCACGAACCCCGCGCCTTCAGGTGGAGCCGAGGCGCCCAGCGAAGGCGCCGCGCCGCCGACCGACCCCAGCGCGTTGCCTCCGGAGTTCGTGAAGTGCATGGCCGAGCAGGGGTTCGAAGTCAAGTCATCAGCGGACATCCATTCGGCGCCCCAGCAGGTGCTTCAAGCATGCTTCGGGTCCATTCACTAGCCCGCTGATCAGCGCCTGCCGGCCGAAAGCGCGTACGGTACGGCGGGCGATGAGCAGCGAAGTGGATGGCAGGCTGCTCGAGGTCTTGGGCCGGTGGCAGGGTCAGCGGGTCGCTGTCCGGCTGGTGGTCGATACGGAGCTGATCGCCGTCTTCGTCGGCAC
Source organism: Thermoleophilaceae bacterium (assembly GCA_013813135.1). Lineage (GTDB taxonomy): Bacteria > Actinomycetota > Thermoleophilia > Solirubrobacterales > Thermoleophilaceae > JACVRW01. Next base: position 13,079 of record JACCSF010000289.1, read on the forward strand.
GCTTGGGCCTCTGTCTCTGGAGAAGCACCCGGAGCTCTTCTGGCCTGTCGAAGCGGGAGCCCCTGAGTCCGGCGGCCTTGAGCGTCCAGGCATCTACGTGCACTCGAAATTGCTCACGGACGTGCAACTCCATGTCGGAGACTTCATCTTCGAGTACAGACAAGCCGGCGTAACCGTCAACTTGCGGCCACTTGAACCAGAGCGGGATCGCTGACCGACTGGCGCTCGTAGATCGACCGGGTTACTCGACGGGGAGCAACGCCCGCGGTACATCGGCTCGGGCGACCGACCTCCCGGTCGCGTCGAAGCCGACCAGTTCTGCTTCGAACATCCGGGAAGGCGGCACGAAGGCGAACACGCCGAAAGGCTCGCGCTGACCCGCTGCAACGACAACCTCCCGGTCCCGTACCCGCATGAGCGTCACCCTCAGCCGGCGTCGACCCATCCCGCCCGGTAGCGCAGCTCGACCCTGGAGACATCGGCGGTGGCCGAGCCCGTTACTAGCGGGCGGCCGCCGAGACGCTTCGATTGTCGCCCGGGCGGGGCGAAGGCCGATACGGAGATGGCGCGTTGCTCGTGGAAGATGGGCCCGGTGGCACACTCGGCGGCTTGCCCACGGGGCAGGCGCTCGTCGACCCATCCCGCTCTGCCGGGCTCAACGGCCTTGCGTCGTCCCGGAGCCGGCTGAAACGCCGAGCGCGATCAGCGCGCCGATCAGAGCCGCGGCACCGGCCGGCAACGCGATGAGTCGCCCGAGCGCGCGCCGTCGCCGACGAGGTTCTCTGACCGCGGCGTCGACGAGCGTCCGCTCCAGGTCGGGGATCAGGCTCATGACTCCTCCATGCGGTCTCGAAGCGATGCCAGCCCACGACTGACGCGCTTGCGAATCACGGCCTCCGAGCAGCGCAGATCCTTGGCGATCTCTGAGTAGTCGCGCTCCTCGACGATGCGCGCCCGGATTGCCTCGCCCTGCGCAGGCACTAGCCCGTCGACCAACCGGGACAGAAGGGATCTCGTAGGAGGAAGGGGTGTGAGGTAGGTCCTCCGGCCAGGGTGCGGTGGTGGCGTCTGCGTTCCCAGCGGTGGCGCTGGGAGTCGTCGGAAGGTCACCGCGGGACAGGACCGTTCCGACGGAGTCCGGCGCGTTGCCGACATGGGGTCCGGAGTCCTTCCAGAAGTCGTAGCCTGCTACGCCCTCGAGCGCGGCTGCCATCAACACACCGGCAAGGCTCGAGCGGGACTCGCGGAGGTCGAGCGTCTCCATCACCGTGCCTGCACTGGGCGCCATCTCGTCTGCCAGGTCGCTTCAGCCGGGGCGAGGAGCTTCAGGTTCCCGTGACGGTGGCGTGGGGCGACCGCGACCGTCTACTCCCCGCCCGCCAAGGCCGTCGCGCGCGGGCCCGGCTACCGCACGCGCGTCACGTCACGCTCGCCGGCTCTGGACACGTGGCGATGAGCGACGTACCGCAGTTGGTCGCAGATCTCCTACGCTGCGTAGGGTGATGAGGTGGGTGTGCAGCGTCGCCGCCGTGTTGGCAGCCGCGGCCGCCGTGACCGGCTGCGGCGGCTCTGAGGACGAGCCGACAAGTAGACCGCCGGTGGTCGAAGACCCCGGTCCAGTCCACGTGCACGGGCTGGGCGTGAATCCCGCCGACGGGGCTCTGTTCATCGCCACACACACGGGACTGTTCCGCTCCCCCCGAGACGACCGTAAAACGCGCAGGGTCAAGGATCGCTTCCAGGACACCATGGGGTTCACCGTCGTCGGACCTGACCGCTTCCTCGGCTCCGGCCACCCGGACGGCCGCGAGGATCTGCCGCCCTTCCTTGGCCTACTGCGCTCGACCGATGCCGGCCAGAGCTGGGATCCGGTCTCGCTGCTCGGTGAGCGGGACTTCCACGTACTCGAGGCCTCCGGACGCCGGATCTACGGTTTCGGCTCCGACTTCGAGACCCGTCGGACGGGCCTGCTCGTCAGCGACGACGCAGGGGCCAGCTGGAACGAAAGAGCCGTGCCTGAGCCGCTGCTGTCGCTTGCGATCGATCCCCGCAACCCTGCGCGAGCGCTCGCGTCCGGAGAGCAGGGCCTGTACCTAACCGCCGACGCTGGGAGGCGCTGGCGTTCACTCTCGAACGAGGCGGGGCTCCTCGCTTGGCCACGGGGCGCGACCGCCTACCTGGTGACGCTCGACGGGCGCGTGCGTCGCAGCATCGACGGCGGCATCCGCTGGCGCCACGTCGGCGACGTCGGAGGTCCCCCGTCTGCGTTCGACGCCACGGCTGGCGAACTGTACGTCGCGCTGCACGACGGCTCTATCAAGCTTTCGGCTGACGGCGGCAGAACCTGGCGCGTTCGGTCCCGACCGTGAACGGCCCGGGGCCGGCTTGCGCCGGCCCCGGCTGGCTTGTACAACCTGCCGTAGGGAGGGATTCCCTCAGCGGTCTCAGTCGTCCTCTCCCGGCCCTGTGTAGTCGAAGACGTAGAGGCCGTAGTCGCGGTCGGACAGTGCGATCAGGCGGTTCCCCCGGTACGTGAATTGCCACGCCCCAGAAGTTGTTGCCGCCTTCGTCGATATAGCGACCGGTTTCGCGCAACCCGTTGGCTCCGAAGCGGAGCACCCGCAAGCCGCCCGAGTGGTACGAGGAGTACACGAGCCGGTCCTCCGGATCGGTGGCGAACTCGTGGATCGAGAGGTCACCGAACCCTGAGGCGTAGCGCTCGTCGAGCGCCTCCGGGATCGCATACGCGTCGACATGCTCGAGCTTGCCGGCGTTGTTGCGGTACAGGTGGGCGTAGCCCCAGCCGTCGAACACCGATGTGCCCTCGACCTTCTCGCCAACCGTGCCGATCGCCGGGCCCTCCACGTCGTCGTCATACGGCACGCCGAACTCCGGCGGGTCGTTGAACATCCGGTGGAACGCCTCATGCGTCGTGCACAGGGTCACCATGACCAAGCCCGGCGGGAAGCCGCCCGAACCGCATTGGGCCTCATCGTCGGCCTGGCTGCCGCTGGCCTGATGGCGGTTCACCAGCAGCACCGCGTGCCAGCCGGCCGCGGCGGCGTTGGCCGCCTTGTCGCCCGGGAAGCACGCGTCGTCGGGGTCGTTGGCGGTGTCCCCGTCGCCGTCGTAGTCCTCGTCCGTGTCGAACGCGGGCCCGCGCTGGAGCACGAGGATCGCCTCCTCGCCGGAACCGACCGGCGGCGCGACGTCCGCGCGCTGCGGCACCGGTGTTGACGCGTTGCAGCCGTAGCCGCCGTACACGACCGGGCCGTTGAGCGTGCGATCCGGTAGGTCCGCTGCCGCTGCCCCGCCTCCCACCGAAGCCGACGGGAACGCCCCGGCGTTGGGGCCGGTCGTGATCGAGAACGACCCCGGGCGGTATGGGCTGAAGTCCTCGTCGGCGGCAAGGATGAACTTGTCGTCGGCGGAGAACTCGGCCTGGTGGGCGTTGCCCTCCTGCGGCTCCATCCCCGTGAGCGGGTCCGGCCCGTCGAAGGAGCTATCGCCGATGTACTGCGGGTCGGCTGGATCGCTGACATCAACGGTCACATAGCCCGCATCCCAGTAGGAGGCGAGCAGCGTCTGCTTGCCGTTGATCTTCTTGACGACGCCGTCGTGGAAGAGGATCAGGTTGTCCAGCGTCGGTCCTTCGACTATCTGCGGGAACTCCTCTACCAAGTCGTACTCCGCAACCGGCACCGGCTTGCGCGGGTTGGTCACGTCGAAGATGTCGACGTCGTGCAGCTCGAAGTTGTCGACGTGAACAGGTAGGCCTTCTTGCCGTCCTTCCAGACGAAGACGCTGTGCGAGTCGTTGGCCGGCTCGTCGCCCACCAGCGACCCGTCGTCCGGTCCGGTGTCGCCGAAGCCCTGGACGAGCGTCTTCGGCTTGCGCGGATTCGACACGTCGTACAGATCGAACCCACCGCCCGCCTCGACGTCCGCGCAGCGCTCGTTGTTGACCGCAAGCAGATCGCCTTGGAACTTGTCGGTGTTGAGGCGCACCACCTGTGCGCCCTCACCGTGGTAGTTGCCTTCGAGCGCCGGGATAAAGCCCGCCTGCACGGGCCGGTCCGGACGCTTGATGTCGACGACATAGGTGCCGCCGCGGGTGCAGGTCGGCTCGGACCACGAGTTCAGGTAGGCGTAGCCCTTGAACACCGCCAGGTCGGCGATCTGGCCCTCGACGATGTCACCGAACTGATCGGTCGGCGACAGCTTCGATACGAGCTTCGCGTTCTTGCGCGTCGGCAGCAGATGACCGAGCGCTCCGCCATGCTGGTGCCCCGGATCGCTCATCGCGTCCACGGCGCCCTCGAGGGCCGGATTCTTCTGGTCCGGCGCGATGTCGCCGTCGTCCCTGCGCTGTGCGTCTCGGAGCGCCTGGACCCGGGCGGTCTTCATCTTCAGCCGTTGCTTCTTTGCCTGCTGCGTGCCCTTGTGGCGCTCTTGAGCCCCTACCGTAGTCGTGAGCGCGGCAAGCCCGCCGAGGGCGAGCGTCGCCAGCGCGAGCGCCGCCCAGCTGCGCATCCTCCCCATGGAACCCTCCCGAAAATTTGACTAAACCGGGTCCCGCGCCGGCCCCTGCCCCTACTCCTACGCTGTAGGACCACGCCGGACGTACCCGTTTACGGAAGACTCCAATCCAGGCTCCAACACCTGTCTACCTCGCTGTTTCGGCGTCTCGCCCCATGCCCCAAACCCGTTGTCCTACGGCCCGTAGGGATTGACTAGGCTTCCGCCTGTTCCTTCGACAGGCCAACCCCGACGAAAGGACACGGTGGAAAGGACAACGCGAGTCTGGGCGCACCCCCTCGCTCTGCTGCTCATCGCGGTGGCCTCCGTGGGCGTAACTGCCTGCGGCGGCAGCGACGGTGACGAAAGCAGCGCCCGGCAGCAGCGCCGGCAGCAGCGCCGATCGAGCCTTTCTCGAGGCGATGATCCCGCACCACCAATCCGCGATCGCCATGGCGCGGGTCGCTAAGCACCGCGCCCGTCACCCCCAGATAACCGAGCTGGCGGACGCCATCATCACCGCCCAAGCGAGGGAGATCCGCCAGATCAAGCGCATCCACCGGCGACTCTTCGACGAGCCGATCCTGCCCAACGAAGATGCCCACGAAGCACTCGGTCTGTCGGCCGAGGGGGCGGGCATGGCACACACGGATTCGACGGCCGAGCTCAACGACGCGCGGCCGTTCGATAAGGCCTTTATCGATGGGATGGTCAGCCACCACCAGGGCGCCGTCCGCATGGCTCTAGCCGTTCGCGACGAGACGGCCGACGACGAGATCGGCGCGCTGGCGAACGCCATCGTGACAACCCAGTCGAACGAGATCGAGGCGATGAACCAGTGGCGGGACGCCTGGTATGGCGCGCCGTCGCCGGCCGGCGGCGTTCCCACGCTCAAGCCAGACTCGGCTGGCGACGAGTCGATGGGCGAGCACGACGGCCACTGACCGCTCTGGCCGCTCAGTCGCGGCGCAGCGTCGGCGGTCCGCGCCGGGCGAAGCGCGCGAACACCACAATTCGCTGGGCGGCGCTGTAGAGGGGGTGGCAGGCGGTGAGTATGAGCCTGTCGTAGCGCACCCGGCGGGTGACCCACAGCGCTGTCGGTTCGACGATGCGCGTGCGCTC
>JACCSF010000310.1 GCA_013813135.1 Thermoleophilaceae bacterium
CGGCGCAGCCGTCCTGCCCGGACTCAGCGACGCAGCCACGCCGGCCCGAGAGCTGGCGCAGAGCGCCGGTGTGCGGGTCGCGAGCGAGCACGGCGAGCCCGCCGGCACCCGCGACGTACACGCTGCGCCCGTCGGGGCTCAGCGTGAGCGCGCGCGCTCCCGCGAGGTTGCGACCGGGAGAGCAGCCATCGGCCGGGGCTCCACCCACACATCCGTTCGTGCCCTCCAACTGGCGCAGAACTCCCGTACGCCGGTCGCGCCCGAAGACCGCGACGGCGCCGCTGTCGCGAACCGCGGCATAGGCGTACCGGCCGTCGCGAGTCACCACCAAGCCCGAGACCTTGTCGAGGGCCCGCCCCGCCTGGCACTCCCCGGCACCGCCCTGCGTCACGCACCCCTCGCCCCCCGGAAGCGGTGCAAGGTGCGGCCCGAGGGCGAGAGTCAAGCCGGCCGCAAGCAGGGCCGCAAACACATTGCCTCACGATAGCCAGAGAGAAACTGGGGCGGCGGCCTCGGTCGAGCACCGGGCGATGGCGTAGCCCCGGGAGGTCGACCTCCTCGGGGCAGCTACACGGCCGGTCCGCGTTGTCGCTACCCCGCGAAGCCGAAGTGTGACCGTCGTGGAGAGTTAGAGTCTCTTCATGCCCCGCTACGACCTAAAGGGAAAGGTCGCGCTCGTGACCGGGGCGGCGCGCGGCATCGGCTTCGAAACCGCCAGAGCTCTCGTCTCGCGCGGCGCCTCGGTCGTAGTCGTCGACCTCGAGGCCGAGGCCGCGGAGGCCGCCGCGGCGCAGCTCCACGACACTCGCGCGATCGGCCTCGCGGCCGACGTCACCGACCGCGGGGCGTTGCAGCAGGCCGTTGCCATGACCGTGGAGCGGTTCGGCGGACTCGACGTGGTGGTGGCCAACGCCGGGATCGCATCGAGGGCCGCGACGTTCAGGGCGATGGCGACCGAGGGCTTCGACCGCGTGATCGAGGTGAACCTGATGGGCGTGGTTCGGACCGTCGAGGCCGCGCTCCCGGAGATCATCCGGCGGAGGGGGCATGCCGTTGTGATTGCGTCGGTCTACGCTTTCGGCAACGGGCTCGGCGCTACCCCTTATGCGATGAGCAAGGCCGGCGTGGAGCAGTTCGGGCGGGCGCTCCGGGTCGAGTTGGTGCAGCACGGGGCGAGCGCCAGCGTCGCCTACTTCGGGTTCATCGACACGGAGATGGTCCATCGCGCGCTCGACGAGGATCCGGTCGTCGCCTCGATGCTCGCCTTGTTCCCGAAGCCGCTGCGGAAGCGACTCCATCCGAGGGTGGCCGGGGAGGCGATTGTGAGCGGGATCGAGCGCCGCTCCCCGCGGATCATCCGCCCGCGGAGATGGGTCGTGATGTCGGCGCTGCGAGGCATCCTCAATCCACTGATCGACAGGCAGATGGAGCGGGACGCGAAGATCCAGACGGCGGCGCGTGACCTCGACTCGCGCGTGGGCGAGGAACAGCCGACCACCGCCTGACGCTCCAGGGGCGGGTGGCGCCGGCGGCCCCCGCTGCCGCGCGGCCTGTGGCCCTAGCCCGAAATGCCGACCGCTACTCCCACTCGATCGTCCCGGGCGGCTTCGAGGTGATATCCAGCGTCACCCGGTTCACCTGCGCGATCTCGTTGATCATCCGCGACGCCACCTTCTCCAGCAGGTCATAGGGCAAACGAGCCCAGTCGGCGGTCATCGCGTCGTCCGACGTCACCGCGCGGATCACCACTACGTAGCCGTAAGTGCGCTCGTCGCCCTGCACTCCAACCGACCGCAGATCCCCGGGCAGCACGCAGAACGACTGCCAGAGCTCGCGATACAAGCCAGCGCCGCGGATCTCGTCCTGCAGGATCGCGTCCGCGTCGCGCAGGATCTCCAGACGCTCTTTCGTCACCTCGCCGCCCACCACGCGGATCGCGAGCCCAGGGCCCGGGAATGGCTGCCGCCAAACGAGGCGGTCCGGCATGCCGAGCTCCGCCCCCACGGCCCGCACCTCGTCCTTGAACAGCATCCGCAGCGGCTCCACCAGCTCGAACTCGAGATCCTCCGGCAGCCCGCCCACGTTGTGGTGCGACTTGATCGTCGCGGCCCCAGTGCCGCCCCCCGACTCGATCACGTCCGAGTACAGCGTCCCCTGTACCAGGTAGCGAGGATTCCCCAAGCGCGATGCCTGCTCCTCGAAGACTCGGATGAACTCCTCGCCGATGATCTTGCGCTTCGTCTCCGGATCGGTCACCCCGGCCAGCCGTGCCAGGAAGCGCTCCTCCGCATCGACCGCGATCAGCGGCACCTGGAACTGGTCGCGGAACGCGGCCACCACCTGGTTGCCCTCGTTCTTGCGCATCAGCCCGTGGTCCACGAACACGCAGGTCAGCTGGTCCCCGACGGCGCGGTAGGTCAGCAGCGCCGCCACCGACGAATCGACCCCGCCGGACAGCCCGCAGATCACCTTGCCGTCCCCCACCTGCTCGCGGATCCGCGCCACCTGCTCCTCGATCACCGACTCGGCCGACCACGCCATGTCGCATCCACAGATGTCCCGCAGGAAGCTCTCGAGGATCTGCGTCCCGTACGGCGTGTGCACCACCTCGGGGTGGAACTGGATCCCGTACAGCCCCCGCTCGACGCTCTCGATCGCCGCGACGGGAGACTCGGTGGACGACGCCAGCGCCGTGAAGCCGGCCGGGGCCTCGAAGACCGTGTCGCGGTGGCTCATCCAGCAGCTCTGCTCAGAGGGCGTGCCCGCCAGAAGCCGACCACCCTCGTTGACCACCAGCCGCGAGCGCCCGAACTCGCCCACCTCGGCGCCCTCGACCCGGCCGCCGAGCTCGAGCACCATCGCCTGCATGCCGTAACAGATGCCGAGCACGGGAATCCCGCGCGACAGCAGCTCGATGCGCAGCTTGGGCGCTCCCTCTGCGTATACAGAAGCCGGGCCGCCCGACAGGATCAGACCGCGCGGCTGGCGCCGCGTGACCTCCTCGATGGCGACGTGATGCGGCAGCAGCTCGGCGAACACGCCGCACTCGCGCACCCGCCGGGCGATCAGCTGCGAGTACTGGCCGCCGAAGTCGAGGACAAGGACTTCATCGGTGGCAGCCGCAGGCGTCTCCGAGGAGGCCCCTGCAGTGGCTGCCGAACTGCTCACTCCCCGACGAGCGCCGGGTCGGCCGTCGGAGTGGGCAGCGGGTCGTCGGAGGCCTCGAACACGCCGTCCGCGCCGGGGTGCGCCGCGGCGGCCGAGGTGGCTCCCATGCCGACCTCCTGCTCGCGCTGGAGTTGCTTGCCCTCGCTCTGCAGCGCCGGCGCCACCATCACCTCTGCCTTGTGGAACGCGGGGAGGTCCTCGTAGCCGCAGGTGGCCATGGAGGTGCGCAGGCTGCCCATCAGGTTGAAGGTGCCGTCGTTCTCGTGGGCGGGGCCCAGGAGGATCTGCTCCAGGGTGCCGTTCTGGGTGGTCTTCACGCGCGCCCCGCGCGGCAGCGACGGATGGAACGTGGCCATACCCCAGTGGTAGCCGCGCCCGGGCGCCTCGTAGGCGCGCGCCAGCGGCGAGCCGATCATCACGGCGTCCGCCCCGCAGGCGATCGCCTTCGAAACGTCGCCGCCGTTGCGCATGCCGCCGTCGGCGATCACCTTCACGTACTCGCCGGTCTCGAGCATGTGCTGCGAGCGGGCCGCCGCCACGTCGGCGATCGCCGTGGCCTGCGGGACGCCGATGCCGAGCACGCCGCGCGTGGTGCACGCCGCCCCGGGGCCGACGCCGACGAGCACGCCGACGGCTCCGGTGCGCATCAGGTGCAGGCCGGTCGCGTACGAGGCGCAGCCGCCCACCACAACCGGCACCGGCACCTCCCGGATGAACTCCTTCAGGTTCAGCGGCTCGCTGCGCGTGGACACGTGCTCGGCCGAGATCACAGTGCCCTGGATGACGAGGATGTCGAGCCCGGCGTCGATCGCGGTCTCGTAGAAGCTGCGTACGCGCTGCGGCGTGAGCGAGGCCGCCGCCACCACGCCCTGGTCCTTGATTTCGCGGATGCGCTGGGCGACCAGGTCCTCCCGCACCGGCTCGGCGTAGATGCGCTGCATCTCCGTGGTCGCCCTCTGCTTGTCGTAGCCCGCGATCCGCACCAGCTCGGCGTCGGGATCCTCGTAGCGGGTCCAGATCCCCTCGAGGTTCAGGACCGCGAGCCCGCCGAGCTCGCCGAGCTTGCCGGCGACCGGGGGGGACACGACGCCGTCCATGGCGGAGGCGACAAGCGGCAGCTCGAAGCGGTAGGGGCCGAGCGTCCAGGTGATGTCGATGTCGTCCGGATCGCGGGTGCGCCTCGAGGGCACGATCGCGATGTCATCGAAGCCGTATGCGCGGCGACCCTTCTTGCCCCGCCCGATCTCTACTTCCATTCGCTGATCCTAGGTTCGACGGCGGACGAAAGCCTGACGTTAGCAGCGCCCTAGAGCACGCCCTTCGCGGAAACTGCGGGCGTCGCGAGGCTCTCGAGGCGCACCTCGGGGAGCAGCCGCTCGACCTCGCGCTGCTCGAGCTGCCCGGCGCCGAAGTGCTGGGTCGACTCGGCGCCGCAGGCAACCGCGAAACGCAGGCAGTCCTCGTTGTCGCGCCCGCCGTAGCGGGCGGCGACGAAGCCGGCGAGGAAGGCGTCGCCGGAGCCGACCGACGACACCGGCTCCAGCGGCTCCAGCGTCGCACGGTAGAGCCGCCGGTCGGCGCCGTCGCCGAGCACCGCCATGCAGCCGTCGGCGAGCGTCATCGCTCCTTCGCGCGCGCCCATCTCGACCATCTCCTCGAGGCCGCGCCGGCGGTCGTCCTCGTCCGTGAACTCGCGCCCGACGAGCCCCTCCGCCTCGAGTTCGTTCGGCGTCACAACGTCCGGCCCCTTGCGCGTCGCCACCAGCAGCGGCTCACCCTCGGAGTCGAGCACGGTCGTGACTCCGAGCCGCCGCATCTCCTCGATCAGGCGGCCGTACAGGCCCGCGTCCACGCCGCGCGGCAGGCTGCCCGCGAACACGCACACGGCGGCGCCCTTGGCCAGGTAGAGCAGCTTGTCGACGAACAGGTCCAGCTCCGCCTCCGCCACGTGCGGCCCGTGCTCGTTGATCTCGGTCTGGTCGCCGCTGGTCGGGTCGACCACGGCGGTAGAGGTGCGCGACTCCTCGCGGATGCGCACGAAGTCGTTGAGGATGCCCTCCTCGGTCAGGTGCTCGACGATGCGGGTGCCGGTGGGGCCTCCGGCCACGCCCGTCGCAATCACCGGCTGGCCGAGCGCGCGCAGCGCGCGGGCCACGTTCACGCCCTTGCCGCCCGCCATGGCGGTCTGCTCGACGGCGCGGTGCCGGCGGCCGAGCCGGAAGTTCGGCACCGCGAGGGTCTTGTCGATGGCGGCGTTGAGGGTGACGGTGATGATCATCGCTTGACCAGTCTGAACCTGACGCGAAGGCGGAGCGCCAACAGGAAGACGCCGATCAGGATTGCGAGGACCGCGAGCACCGTCAAGGGGACCCCCAGCACCGAGACGAGCACTCTCAGCGTCCCCGCTCCGGGTACATCGGCCGCCGTGACGAGCGGCAGCCGCCGGACGCGCTCGCCGTCCACGAAGACCGTCACCGACCCCACGCCCTGGCCCGCTGGGAGCGGGCCGGAGACCTCATCCGGTGCGTCGACCACGCGGCGCACGCGCTGGGCGTCGCGCAGCGTCAGCACGATCCCCCGTTGGGGTACGAGCGCGGCCCGCTCGTCGCGGTACCGGATGTCGGTCCGCGCGAGCGGCCGGCTCGGGTCGAGCACGCGCACGCGGTGAAAGCGGCTCAGGCCCCACCGCAGCAACGCGACGGTATCGGTGTCCCGCGCCGCCTCGCTGGGCTCGCCCAGCACAACGGAGATCACCCGGCCGCCGCTGCGGCCGCGCGCGGATCCGATCAGCACGTAGCCGGCCTGAGAGGTGTGGCCCGTCTTCACCCCGTTCACGAACGGGTAGGCGGCGATCAGCGTGTTGCGGTTGTCCAGCACGCGCGGGCGGGAGCCGGACTCGAGCTGCGCGACCGGCATGTCCACCACGCGCGCGAAGCGCGGCCGCTGCATCAGGGCAAAGGTCAGCGCGGCGAGGTCCCGCGCGGTGGAGTAGTTGGACGGATCGTCCAGGCCGATCGGATTCGCGTAGCTCGTGTCGTCGAGGCCGAGCTGCGCGGCGCGCGTGTTCATCTCGGCGACGAAGCCGGCACGCGAGCCGGCGATGCCCTCAGCGAGCGTCTCGGCCGCGTCGTTGGCGCTCTCCAGCATCAGGGCCTCGAACAGATCGCTCACGCGCATGCGCTCCCCGGGGCGCAGGCCGATCTGCGACTCCACCGGCGCGGCGTCATAGTCGGCAGCCCTGAACACCTGGCGGGGCCTGGTCCGCTCGAGCGTGAGCAGGGCGGTCATCAGCTTGGTGGTGCTGGCGATCTCCCGCCGCGAGCCGGCTCGCTTGGCGTACATCACCTCGCCGTCGCGCCCGTCGATCACGATCGCCGCCTTCGCACCCGGTAGCGCGGGCGGGCGGTCCGCTGCCTGGGCCTGGGCCGGCGCCGCGACGGCGCCGAGCGCCAGCAGGAGTGTGGCGGCCCGCCTCACTCCCGCAGTTTGATCTTCTGGCCGACGATCAAGTTCTGTGGGTCGAGCTCCGGGTTGAGCTCCTCGATGCGCTCGACCGAGATCCCGGTCTTCTCCGAGATCAGGCCGAGCGTGTCGTTGAGCTTGACGGTGTAGTTGGGGCGCTGGCGACGCGGTCTCTCGGTGGTGTCCTGGGCGGTGCTCTGCTCGGTCGCGCTCTCCTTCGCGGTGTCGCCCTTGGAGTCGCCCGAGTCGGTCGAGGCCTGGACGACCGCGAGCACGGCGGCGACCGACAGCAGCAGCGCCAGGGGGGCGAGCATGCGTCCGGCGCTTCGTCGTCGTCCGTGGTACATCGATCCTCCCCCAAACGGGCGTCGCGGAGCTTAGAGGCCGGGGCGGGCGCGGAGGCCATGTAAGGCGCGGCCTACAGGTCCCAGGCTGCGGCTCGCAGCTCCTCGGCCGCGGCCGCTGCCGCCGCCGCAGGCTGCCCGCCCCGCCCGGCATGGGCGTTCACGATCGAGCGCGAGGCTGTGACGAGCCCCGCAGCGGGATGCGGCTCGAACGCCGCCTTCAGGTCCTCCACGCGGCCGCCCTGGGCGCCGACGCCCGGCAGCAGGAAGACCGCGCGCGGCATCAGCTCGCGCAGGCGCCCGAGCAGCGCGGGCTGCGTGGCGCCCGTTACCGCGCCGACCAGCGACAGCCCGCACTCGCCTGTCCGCGCGGCGCCCAGCTCGTCGGTGAGCCGCGCCAGGCGCTCGTGCAGCGGCGGGTCGCCATGGTCCTGTATCTCCGCGGCGCCCGGGTTCGACGTGCGGACCAGCACGAAGCAGCCGGCGCCGGCGGCCGTGGCGGCCTCGATCAGGGGCGCGAGCGAGTCGCGCCCGAGCAGTGGGTTGGCGGTGAAGGCATCGACACCCAGGCCGGGGACGGGGCCGAACGGCCCCTCGGTCTCCCCCACCAGTCCCTGGGCGTACGCGCGCGCGGTGACCGGCACGTCGCCGCGCTTGCCGTCCGCGAGCACGAGCAGGCCGTGGTCGCGGGCGATCGCGGCGGTGCGCTCGAGCGCCTCCCAGCCCGGAGCGCCGAGGCGCTCGAAGCACGCAAGCTGGAGCTTCACGGCCACGCAGGCCGGCCCGGCGGCGACGATCGCCGCCCGGCAGTGGTCGGCGACGGCCTCCGCGGTGTGCGCCCGGGCGAGGTGGCCGCTCTCGCCGGCACCAGCACCGGCGAAGCGCACGAGGGCCTCCGGCCAGAGCGCCGCCGGGTCGGGGTCCAAGCCCAGTACGACACGGCTGCGGCGCTCCTCAACGAGCACCGCAAGCCGGTCGCAGAAATGCGGTCGCGAACCCCCGGTCAAGGTCGCGACTCGAGGTCCGTCGGTTCTACATGGAGGACTTGACTGCCTTCTTCAGGGCAGAGCCGGCACTGAAGCGCGGCACCTTGCTGGCGGCGATGTGGATCCGCTCGCCGGTCTGCGGATTCACGCCCTGACGGGCGCCGCGATCGGCCACCGTGAACTTCCCGAACCCGGTGAAGTTGATGTCTCCGCCGCGCTTGAGGACCTCTTCGATCGTCTCCAGAACCGCGTTGACGGCCTTGTCGGCCTCACCCTTCCCCAGGCCCGAGCGGTCGGCCACCTGGTCCACGAACTCGGACTTCGTCACGATCTCCTCCTTGCCGGGGGCAACTGAATGGGGCGCAACGTAACAACGCCTGCGGACGACAGAAGCCGATTTTCCGCTTACAGAGCGGAAAAGCGCGCTCATTACGTGGGTTTCCGGACCGAAAAGGTCTGAAAACCGGGCTCAGGCGCCGGAGATCGCCATCTCACCGACCAGGATCGGCGGGGCCTTGACGCTGCCGCCGAAGGGCACCCAGCGCGCCTGCGACCCCACCTCGCGCACCGCGCGCAGCATCGACACGAGGTCGCTCGCGATCGTCAGCTCCCTCACGGGCGCGCCTGGCTCGCCGCCCTCGATCAGCCTCCCGGACGCTCCCACCGAGAACGTCCCGGACACCGGGTTCACCCCCGAATGGAGGCCGGCGACGTCGGTCACGAAGAGCCCCTCGCCGGCCTCGCGGAACAGTCCCTCGAGGTCGTGAGAGCCCGGCTCCAGCACGAGGTTGGTGGTCCCGACCGAGGGCGGCGCCCGGTAGGAGCCGCGGGTTGCGCTGCCGGTCGTCGCCCGGCCCGCCCGGCGCGCCGTGCGCGCGTCGAAGAGGAATGTGAGCAGCCGGCCGTCGCCGATCAGGGCCGTGCGCCGGCTCGGCGAGCCCTCCCC
>JACCSF010000269.1 GCA_013813135.1 Thermoleophilaceae bacterium
CGACAGCTCCACGACCCGGCCGGGCGCGCCAAGCGCCGCCGCGGCCGACACCGCCGCGGTGCCGACCTCGTCGAAGGCCGGTGCGGTCGACACGCACATGTAGCCCGACTGGTCGAACCAGGCATCCACGCCCTCGGCTTGGCACCAGGCGCCAATTCTCGAAACGGTCTCGCTGGAGGCATCCAGCAGGGCGCGGGCGGGCGCGTCGCCGAAGCGCTGGCGCAGCGCGTGGGCCGAGAGCCAGAGCGACTCGCAGAAGCCGCCGTTGCGACCGCTCGGGCCGTGGCCGCAGATGCCTCCCTCCAGGAGCGCCACGGTGGCGCCCAGCTCGAGCAGCTCCCAGGCCGTCCACATCCCCGTGTAGCCGCCGCCGATGACCACCACATCGGCGGTAACGGGGCCGTCCAACGGGGGGCGCGCATCCACCGCCCCGGCCTCCTCGAGCCACCACCCTGTGGAAGTGTGGCGGCCGATCTGCGTATCGTGAGACCCGATGGGCAAGACCCTAGTCATCGCCGAGAAGCCGTCCGTGGCACGTGATCTGGCCGCGGCGCTGCCGGGATCCTTCACGCAATCGAAGGACAAGACCCACCTGGACGGGGACGATTACGTGGTCACGTGGGCGGTCGGCCACCTGGTCGGCCTGGCCGAGCCCGACGCGTACGACCCGAAGCTCAAGAAGTGGCGCTTCGCGGACCTGCCGATCATCCCCGACGAGTTCAAGCTCGTACCCAACGACGAGCGCTCCGCCAAGCAGCTGCGTGCGATCCACAAGGTGATGGCCGACGATGAGGTCGAGCAGATCGTCAACGCCTGCGACGCGGGGCGCGAGGGCGAGCTGATCTTCGCCTACCTGTACGACCTGGCCAAGGCGAAGAAGCCGGTGGAGCGCCTGTGGTTGTCCTCGATGACGAAGAAGGCGATCGGTGAGGCGTTTGAGCATCTGCGCCCGGGCGAGGAGATGAAGCCGCTCGAGGCGGCGGCCCGCTCGCGCTCTGAAGCCGACTGGGTGGTGGGGATGAACGCCACCCGCGCGGCGAGCATCCGGCTGCGCGCCGCGTTCGACGGCGCCGTCTCGCTCGGCCGGGTGCAGACGCCGACGCTCGCCCTGGTGGCGCGTCGCGAGGAGGAGATCAGGGCCTTCAAGCCGGAGCCCTACTGGCTCGTGGAGGCGCGTTTCGAGGCGAGCGGCCGGCGCGACTACGCCGGGCGCTACATGGGCGGCAAGCGCTTGCCGGCCGAGCAGGATGCCGTGGCGATCGTCGAGGCGACCACCGGGCAGCCCGGCGAGATCACGAAGCTGGAGAAGAAGGAGGAGCGCGAGCAGCCGCAGCTCCTCTACGACCTGACGTCCCTCCAGCGCCACGCGAACACGCTCTACGGGTTCTCGGCGCGCCGCACTCTGGCGGCGGCGCAGCGGCTCTACGAGGAGCACAAGGCGCTCACCTACCCGCGCACCAACTCGCGTTTCCTCACCGGCGACATGATCGAGGAGATCAAGCCGATCGCTGAGCTCGTGGGGCACCACCCGCAGTACCGGCGTGGGGCCGACTACGTGCTGGGGCTCGACAGCCCGCCGCTGGGTCGTGTGGTCAACGACAAGAAGGTCCAGGACCACCACGCGATCATCCCCACCCGCTCCGAGCACGACCTGGGCCGCATGGGGCAGGACGAACTGAAGGTCTACGACCTGGTGGCGAAGCGCTTCCTGGCCATCTTCCATCCGGAGGCGGTCTACGAGCGCACGCGCGTCGAGACGACGGTGGTCGAGCACGGCAGTGCGCAAGCGGCCGGCTCGGCCGGCCGCGCGGCGTTCGTGTTCCGCACCAGCGGCCGGCGGCTCGTCGAGGCGGGCTGGAAGGGCCTCTACGGCGAGGAAGCCGACCAGCCGCGCGGCGAGGACGACTCCGGGGGCGACCAGCTGCTGCCGCAGCTCGATCAGGGCGAGGCGGTGCAGACGCTCTCGGTCGAGTCGATGCGCAAGGAGACCCAGCCGCCGCGGCGCTTCACCGACGCGTCCCTGCTGGGTGCGATGGAGACCGCCGGGAAGGAGGTGGAGGACGCGGAGCTGCGTGAGGCGATGAAGGACTCGGGCATCGGCACGCCGGCCACGCGCGCCTCGATCATCGAGCTGCTCGTCAACCGTGAGTACGTCGAGCGCGAGGGCCGCTCGCTGGTGGCCACCGAGAAGGGCATCCAGGTGATCCGCCTGCTCAACGGCCACCGGCTCACGTCGCCCGAGCTGACCGGCAGCTGGGAGCACCGGCTCGGCCTGATCGAGCGCGGCGAGGACAGCCGCGAGTCGTTCATGAACGACATCGCGAAGTTCACCGGCGAAACCGTGCAGGAGCTCGACAAGCTCAAGGGGGTGCAGATCGAGCGCGCCAAGCTGGGCCCGTGCCCGATCTGCGGCCGCGAGATCTCCGAGAACCGCAAGGGCTACTCGTGCTGGTCGCGCGACGACCCTGGCTGCGGCTTCGTGATCTGGAAGAAGAAGGCCAACAAGACGCTGCCGGTCGCGGTGGCCAAGGAGCTGATCGCGTCGCTGCGAGCCTCACGCGAGCGGGGCGAGGAGCCCGGCGTGGGCCGCACCGAGAAGCCGGTCACCGGCTTCCGGGGCCGCTCGGGACGAACCTTCCGCGCCAAGCTGCGCCTCGAGCAGACCGACGAAGGCAAGTGGCGCGTCGAGTTCGACGAGCCCTGGGCGCGCGAGGGCGCCAAGCCGCCCGAGGCCGAGGAGAGCGTCGAGACCACGCCGGCCGGCGACCCGGCCGAGCCGGCGGCGGCGTAGTGCCGGCGTAGGGAC
>JACCSF010000322.1 GCA_013813135.1 Thermoleophilaceae bacterium
CGCACCGCCCTTGTGCACGACTGGTTCCAGGGCTTGCACGGGTCCGAGCGCACCGTCGCCGCGATGCTCGACGTGTTCGAGCGCGACCCGGACGTGTTCACCTTCCACGCCGCGCACGAGCTGCTGCCCGACCGCCTCGCGTCGGCGATCGTCAAGGAGTCGCGCCTGGGGCGGCTCCCGGGCGTGAGGCAGCGCGGGCACGACCCGGGCCGCTGGCGCTGGCTGCTGCCCTACATGCCGTACTACTTCGACCACCTCGACCTCGACGGCTACGAGCTGGTGCTGAGCTCCGCGCACGCGTGCGCCGCCGGCGTGCGGACGTCACCGGAGACCGTCCACGCCTGCTACTGCCACACGCCGATGCGCTACGTCTGGATGCCCGAGGCCGAACGCAATCGGGTCAGCGGGGTCAAGGGAGCCGCGCTGAGGGCGCTGCGCGGGCGCCTGCGCAGGTTCGACCGCCGCGCCTCCGAGCGCCCCGACCTCTACATCGCCAACTCGTCCGCGGTCGCGGACCGGATCCGCCGCTTCTATGGCCGCGAGGCGCTGATCGTCCCCCCGCCCGTCGCCGTCGACGACTTCCCGCGCGACGTGCCGCGCGACGCGACCGCCTTCCTCTGGGTCCACCGGCTGGTCGCCTACAAGCGCCCGCTCGAGGTGGCGGAGGCGTTTCGCGAGCTGCCGGACCTGCGCCTGACGATGGTCGGGCTGGGGCCGCTCGAGGATGAGCTGCGCGAGCAGCTGCCGCCCAACGTGGAGCTGCTGGGGTGGGTGGAGCGCGAGCGCCTCGCCGAGTTGTTCGCACAGGCCGGCGGCTTCATCCACGTGGGCGAGGAGGACTTCGGCATCTCGATGGTCGAGGCGCTGGCCGCCGGCACCCCCGTCCTCGCCGCGGACGCCGGCGGGGCGCGCGACATCGTGCGCCCCGAGCGCGATGGCGTGCTGATCGCCGACCCCGCCGATCCGCTGCAGATCCGCGCCGGCGTGCGCGAGCTGGCGGAGCGCAGCTGGGACGCCGAGGACCTGCGCGGCAGCGCGCAGCGCTTCTCGGAGGAGCGCTTCCGCGAGCGGCTGGCCGAGGCGCTGCGCGCGCAAGGCGCGCGCTGAGATGAGGCGGCGCGCGGCAATGCTGGCTGTCCTGGCGCTGGCGGCGCCGGGATGCGCCTCGAGCGACGAGGACCTCGACCGCGAACTGCTCGCGGAGCGCCTCGAGACGATGACGATCGTCACGCGCGCCGAGCTTGCGAGCCAGCCGCCCGGCTCCCCCGCGCGCGCGATCCTGACGTTGTGGAGGGCGGTGCAGTTCCGCAACCCGGAGGCGGCGCTGGCGCGCGTGTCGCCCCGCCCGACCCCGGATCAGCTCAAGGGCTTCGAGGACTTCATCGTCGGAACGGGCGCGCAGGCTGCCGCCACGACCAAGCCGAAGGTGCTGGACGTGAAGGAAAACGGAGCGCGGGCCGACGTGCTCGTCGAGTTCATCAGGCACCGGAAGATCGGCGACCAGGTCAGAGCCCGGGCCACGGGGCGGCTGACGGTCCAGCTCGTGCGCACCGGCGCGGGATGGCTCGTGCTCTGGCGCAAGGCGGCCGACCAGCTGCCGTCGGCGATCTCATGAGGGCCGCCGCTGCCGTGTCCGTGCTGGGCGCGCTGGCCCTGGTGGGCTGCGGCCCGGGGGGCGACCTGGTCGAGCGCCGGCCCGTGATCCACGAGCAGGCGTCCAACGCCGAGCTGGGCAGCTCGCCGGGTCGCACGGCGCTCGCCTGGTGGGATTCGGCACGTGCGCGCGACACGGAGGCGCTGGTGGCCCGGCTGACGCCCGCCGCTCGGCGGACCATCGACCTCGCGAAGCTGAGAGAGGCCCTGAGCGAGAACTTCGGCCGGTTCGCCGAGGGCACCGAGGCACATGTGCTCTACACCGAGCGGGAGCCCGGGCGCGCGACCGTGTACATGCGGATCGACGGCGGCGGGCTGGTGGGCAGGGTGCTCGTGAAGGGCGGCGGTCAGATGCTCGCGCTCCCGTTCGTGGAGAGCGACGGCGCCTGGCTGATCGAAAACGCCGCCTGGCTGCGCGGGCAGGCGGATTCCTACATCGCGATCAGGGACCTGAACCGCAAGATCAGGCGCGAGGCCCTGCGCCAGCAGGCGCTGGAGGAAGAGGAAGGCAAGTGAGCCGCTCCGTCCGCCAGGGCGGAGTGTTCCTCGGAAGCCGGGCCGTCAACGGCGCCCTGGCCGTGCTGCAGATCCTGCTGGTGACGCGGGCGGTCGGACCGTCCGAGGCAGGGCGGTTCTTCCTGCTCTGGACCGCGGCCTGGCTGCTGAGCGTGGTGCTCAAGTTCGGCGCCGACGGCATCCTGCCGCGCGCCGTTGCCGAGGCTCAGGTGGCGGGCGAAGCGCACGTGTCGATCCGCCGCGCGGTGGCAGCCGGAGTCGCCTGCGGCGCCGTGCTGATGCCGCTGGCGATGGCGGTGCTCGACATCCCGCTGGCGCCGCTGGAGTTCGGCCTCGTGGTGGGGCTCTCGGTCTCATGGGCGGCCAACGGCCTCGTCGCGGCGTTGCTCAAGGCGCACGGCAGGGCGGACCTGTCGGGGATCGTCGGGAGCGTGATCTGGCCGCTCGGGCCGGCGCTGGCGCCGGTCGTGGTGCTCGTCGCCGGCGGGGACTGGGTCACGATCGCCGAGCTGACGCTGCTCGGCTCGGTCCTGTCGCTCGTGGCGGCCGTGGCCGTGGCCGTGCGCGGCGTCGGCGCGGCACCCATGCGCGACCTGCTCGGCACCCGCGGTGCGGTACCGCTGCGCCAGGACGAGATCGGTGCGGCCCTGCTGACCACGCTCTACGAGGTCGTGCTCTGGCTGCCGGTCCTCCTGGGCGGCCTGCTCAACCTCTCCGACGCCGAGGCCGCCGGGCTGTTCGCGGCGACCCGGCTGGCCGGCCTGTTCAGCTGGGGCTACCAGGCGGTGCTGACGGTGCTGGTG
>JACCSF010000325.1 GCA_013813135.1 Thermoleophilaceae bacterium
CCTCGATCTCGTCGGTCAGCGCCTCGACGTAGTAGGACCCCGCGAAGGGGTCGACGGTGTCGGTCGCCCCGGACTCGTGGGCGATGATCTGCTGGGTGCGCAGGGCGATCTTCGCAGCACGCTCGGAAGGCAGCGCGAGCGCCTCGTCGAAGCCGTTGGTGTGCAGCGACTGCGTGCCGCCGCAGACGGCGGCGAAGCCCTGCAGCGCGACGCGCACGACGTTGTTCTGTGGCTGCTGGGCGGTCAGCGTGACGCCGCCTGTCTGCGTATGGAAGCGAATGGTCTGGGACTTTGGGTCCCGCGAGCCGAACCGCTCGCGCATGATCCGCGCCCACATCCTGCGGGCGGCGCGGAACTTGGCCACCTCCTGGAAGACGTTGTTGTGACCGTTGAAGAAGAACGCCAGGCGCGGTCCGAACTCGTCCACGTCGAGGCCGGCGTCGATGGCGGCCTGGACGTAGGCGATGGCGTTGGCGAGCGTGAACCCGACCTCCTGCACGGCCGAGCAGCCCTTCTCGCGCATGTGGTAGCCCGAGATCGAGATCGTGTTCCACTTCGGGATGTGCTCGCGGCAGTAGGCGAACAGGTCGGTGGTCAGGCGCATCGCGGGCACCGGCGGATAGATGAAGTTGCCGCGCGCGATGTACTCCTTGAGCACGTCGTTCTGGGTGGTGCCGCGCAGCGCCTCGGCCGGCACGCCCTGCTCCTCGCCGACCAGCTCGTAGAGCAGCAGCAACACGGCGGCGGGCGCGTTGATCGTCATCGAGGTCGAGACGTCGGCGAGCGGGATCTCCTCGAAGACGCGGCGCATGTCGTCGATCGTGTCGATGGCCACGCCGGTGCGGCCCACCTCGCCCATGCAGAGCGGGTCGTCGGAATCGCGGCCGAGCTGGGTGGGCAGGTCGAAGGCCATCGACAGCCCGGTCGACCCGTGTTCGATCAGGTAGCGGAAGCGCTGGTTGGTCTCGGCCGCGGTGGCGTAGCCCGCGTACTGGCGCATCGTCCACGTGCGGCCGCGGTACATGTCCGGGTGGATCCCGCGCGTGTACGGGAACTCGCCGGCCTCGCCGAGGCGGTCCTCCAGCCCCGCCCCCACATCCTGCCGGGAGTACTCGTGCTTGATCTCGATTCCGGAGTCGGTGAAGCGGCGCGGGTCGTCGGGACCCACGACCGGAGCGATGCTGGGCTTATGGTCGGGCGTGGTGGCCATGCGCTCACAAGGATACGGTTAGGCGGGTGACCGATACGGCACCGAGAGGCGACGATCCGCGTCGCAGCGCCCTGCTGATCCTGTTCGCGCTGGTGGCGCTGATGTGGGTGCTCGAGGTGGTCGACGTGGCGGTCGACCACCGGCTGGACCGCTACGGGATCGAGCCGCGCGACGTGGACGGCCTCGACGGCATCGTGGCCGCGCCGTTCCTGCACGTGGGCTTCGGGCACCTGCTCGCGAACACCGTGCCGTTCGTGGTGATGGGAGTGGTGATCGCCCTCGAGGGAGCGCGGCGACTGGTGCTGGTGACCGTGATCGTGGGGCTGATCAGCGGGCTCGGCACGTGGCTGGTCGCGGCAGCGGGCACGGTGCACCTGGGGGCGAGCGGGATCGTGTTCGGCTACGCCACCTACTTGATCGCGCGCGGCGTATTCAACCGCCGCGGCACAGAGCTCGCGGTGGGGGCGGCGGTCGCGCTGATCTGGGGCGGTGCCATTGTGGGCGGGCTGGACCCCGAGCGCGGCATCTCGTGGCAGGGCCACCTGTTCGGCGCGATCGGCGGCGTGGTGGCGGCCCGGGCGCTGACGCGCGAGCGGCCGTAGCATCTGGGACGTGGAGGTAACCGTCCGCCTGTTCGCGATGCTGCGCGAGCGCGCCGGGGCCGGCTCCGTGACGCTGGAGCTGCCCGAGGGGGCGCGGGTGCGCGACGCGCTCGACTCGCTGGCGGACCTCGCGAAGGATCTCCCGCTCGTGATGGCGGTCAACCGCGAGTACGCCTCGGAGGAGCAGGTGCTCGACCCCGGCGACGAGCTGGCGCTGATCCCGCCGGTCAGCGGCGGCGCGGCGCCATGGGTGAGGGTGAGCGCGGAGGCGCTGTCGGTGGACGGGCTGGCCGCGCGGGTACGCGACCCGCGCGCGGGGGCGGTGGTCACGTTTGCGGGCGTGACCCGCGAGGTCGAGCGTCTCGAGTACGAGGCCTACGCGGAGATGGCTGAGGAGCGCATGGCCGCGATCGCCTCCGAGGCGGTCGAGCGCCACGGGCTCTGCGCCGCGGCCGTCGAGCACAGGATCGGCGAGGTGCCGCTCTCGGAGCCGAGCGTGATCGTGGCCGCCTCGGCGCCGCACCGCGGTGAGGCCTTCGCGGGAGCGCGCGACATCATCGACCGCGTGAAGGCCGAGGCGCCGATCTGGAAGAAGGAGTTCGATGGCCCCGAGGGGCGTTGGGTGGAGGGCACGGAGCCCGCCTAGAGCGGCCCCTTCCGCCAGCGCCCCGTTACGGCGCAGGTCATGCCCTCGAGCTGCTCCCCGCCGGAGATCGAGCTGCCGAACACATTGAAGAACAGCGTGCGCCCGCTTGGGGAAAAGCAGCAGCCGGCCAGCTCCGCGGCGTTCAGCACGTTGACCGCCAGCTCGAACGCTTCGCCACTCCGTCCGAGCCCGATCAACCGGTTCACGTTGTCGATGCCGGGCGCCAGCGGGTGGGTGTCGACGTGCGCCGACGAAGCGTCGTCCTCGCACATGATCAACCCGCCGCGGGGCGTCACCGTGAGGTTGTCGGGCGAGTCCAGCTGGGCCGCCCCGGGCGACTCGTAGACCAGCCTCAGCACGCCGTCCCTCCAGTAGGGGCGGTACTCCCAGACCTGGCCGAAGCCCTCCTCGTAGCCGTCGGAGTTGACGTCGCCGTTCTTGGCGTCGCCGCCGCTCGTGGAGACGAAGAAGATGCTGCCGCCGTCCTCCCAGCAGCCTTCGAGGCGGTTGAACAGGGCGCCGCCCTTCGCGTAGCCCTGGAAGAAGGTGCCGCGGGAGTCGTTCACGTTGACCTGTTCGGGATCGGGGTCGTCGATGTCGACCCAGGTGACTTCCAGCCGCTTGCCCACCTGCTGACCGTCCCGCATGTCGAGCTGGGGTCGGTCCCGGACGGCGAGCATCTGCAGCCGCCCACCCTTCGTGAGCTCGCACGGATCGTCGGGCAGGAAGCGGTAGAAGCCGGCACCGCGTCCCGACCCCGGGTCCTCGGTCTCGTAAACGACCCCGGTGCGCTGGTCGACTGCGGCCGCCTCGTGCGCGAAGCGTCCGGCGGCGCGCAGCGGCTCGCCCTTTTCCAGCTCGCCCGGCCCGCGGTGGACGGGCACCTCGAACAAATACCCGTGCGGCTGCGGAAAACGATCGAAGCCGGCAGTCGCCTCTGGTCCCCGGACCGTCTCCTCGGCCGTGAGCCAGCTGCGCGCGCGGTACCCGATGCCCCCCGCGCAGTTGACCGTGGTGCCGTTGAGGCTGACGAAGTCGGCCACCAGCTGACGGCTGTGCTCGTCGTACACGAGCGTCGTGGTGCCGCCCCCGCCCTGAGGGTCGTACTTTGCGGCCGCGTCGCCGCCAACGCTGCCCCCTCCGGCCGCGTTGCGGTCCTCGTTGTTGCGGACCAGGCGCACGAGCCCGCGGCGGCCGCCGTGGAACGCGCCCATACCGTCCAGCGCGAGCGGAGTGGTATTTCCATCGGACATCGTCGAGCCGATGTGGCCGAACGTGACGTAGCTGAAGCCCGCCGGCAGGGCGAGCACCTCGACGCCGCGCTGGTCTGGCACGCGCTGAAGCGGACCATATGAGTCGGGGCGCCGGTGTCGGTGCGACGCCGCGGCGTCGCGCAGCGCGAGGCGCTCGAGGGCGGTCGCGCTCAGCAGGGTGCCCCCAGCTGCCGCCCCTCGCGCGAGGAAGGTGCGCCGGTTCAGAGGCGTCGTCAACATGCAGATCCCCTCTCCTGTTTGAGGTCCTCTGCCCAGGGCGCACGCCCCTTACACCTACTGGCGGAGCAGCTCACCGGCACCCGCCGCCGCCAGCGCCCCCGCGAGCGAGCCCAGCAGGAACACACACAGCTCCTCGCGCTCGAGGTCGCGGTGGTCGAGCCAGTCGAGGATCGCGCCGTCCACGAACCACAGCCAGGCGCGCGCGGCGGCCCGCACCTTCGGCGCCGGCGGCGCGTCAAGGCCCTCGAGGATGCGCGCCGAGGTGCTGTCGCGCACCTCGGCGATCAGCGCGCCCACCTCCGGCACGCTCGCGGCGCTCTCGATCAGCTTGCGGTAGGCCAGCTCGTTCTGGTCCACCCAGGCGAGGAAGGCGTCGAGGCTCCCGGCCAGCGCCTCGGCCGGCGGCAGCCCCGGATCGGGCTCGGTGCGGCGGCGCACCTCCTCGGCCGCCTCCTGCAGCGTCGCCACGAACAGGTCCTGCTTGCCGGGGAAGTAGTGGTAGAGCAGCGCCTTCGAGATGCCGGCCTCGCGGGCGATGCGGGCCATCGACAGCTCCGCGAAGGAGTGGCGCGCGAACAGCTCGGTGCCGAGCTCGAGCAGCTGGCGCCGCCGCTCGTCCACGGGCATGCGCGTGTAGGCGGGCTCGGCCACGCGCCGCACGCTATAGCGTGCGCTCGTGCTCGCCCGCGCGCTCGTCCTCGCCACGCTTGCGCTCGCCGTCCTCGCGCCCACGCGGGCGCTCGCCGCCGAGGTCGTTGCCGGACCGCTGCACGCGCGCAGCGGCGCCGACG
>JACCSF010000337.1 GCA_013813135.1 Thermoleophilaceae bacterium
CCCTCTGGGAGCGCAGCACCAACCCGCGCGGCGCGGTCGGCGCGGGGCTGCTGCTCGCGCATGGCGCCGGAGCCGAGCTGGCCGACCTCGAGTTCATGCAGTTCCACCCGACCGCGCTGCGCCACGACGGCCCGCGCGACGGCTTCCTGATCACCGAGGCCGTCCGCGGCGAGGGCGCCACCCTCCTCGACGCGGACGGCCAGCGCTTCGTGGACGAGCTGGCCCCGCGCGACCGGGTGGCGCTCGCGATCCGGGCCGAGCTGGAGCGCAGCGGCCAGGCGGCCGTTGACCTCGACATGCACCGCGTCGAGGTGGCCCGCTTCCCCAACATCGCGGCCGCGCTCGAGGAGGTGGGAATCGACCCGCGCCGCGACCTGATCCCTGTCGCGCCGGCCGCGCACTACACGATGGGCGGCGTGGCGACAGACCTGGATGGGCGCTCGTCGGTCCCCGGCCTGTACGCGGTAGGGGAGTCGGCCTGCACCGGCCTGCACGGCGCCAACCGACTGGCCTCGAACTCGCTGGCCGAGTGCTTCGTGTTCGGCCGGCGTGCTGGGCTGGCCGCCGTGTCGGACCCCGAGCCGCCGGTCGACGCCGCGCCCGGCGATGTCATCTACACAACGCCGCCGCCCGACGAGACGCGGGCCGCCCTGTGGCGCCACGCGGGCCTCCAGCGCGAGCCGGCCGGCCTCAGGCGGCTGCTCGACGACCCCTTCCCGCTCGCGCGCCTGATCGCCGCGTCGTGCCTCGCGCGCGAGGAGAGCCGTGGCGCCCACCAGCGAACCGACCACCCGGACACCGACGCCTCCCTCGACCACATGCATACGCTTGTGGCGGGAGCCGCGCCGCCGCGCTTCGAGCAATGGAACTGAAAGTCGACGAGCTCTTCCGCGAGGCCATGTCGCATCTGGCCTCAGGGGTCGCCGTGATCACCGCCCGCCGCCCCGACGGGAGCCCCTGCGGCATCGCCGCCACCTCGCTGGTTTCCTACAGCCCCCATCCCCCGTCGCTGCTGGTGTGCGTCTGGCACGAGTCGCGCTGCCACGACGCGCTCGCCGGGTGCGAGCGCTTCGGCGTGCACCTGCTGCGCTCGGACGAGCTCGAGCTGGCCCACCGGTTCGCCGACCGCGCCGCCCGGGACAAGTTCGCGGGGCTCGACTGGCACTGGGACGGCGACGTGCCAGAGCTCGACGGCAGCCTCGCGTACCTGCGCTGTCGCCGCG
The DNA here is from genome assembly GCA_013813135.1 of Thermoleophilaceae bacterium. GTDB lineage: Bacteria > Actinomycetota > Thermoleophilia > Solirubrobacterales > Thermoleophilaceae > JACVRW01. The sequence goes on from JACCSF010000337.1 coordinate 1,224, forward strand.
CCGAGAACTTCGTCCGCTACGACCACACGATCCTGATCGGCGACCTGCAGTCGGGCCGCCTCGAGGCGGGTGATCCGCTGGTCTACTCGCGCCGCCGAATGGACTGGCTGATGCAGCCGATGATGCCGTGAGCGGCGCACGCTGGCCCGGTTTGGCGCCCTCCCGGGCTGGCCGGCCAGCCAGATCCGCGTTAGGTTAGGTTCCGAATCGACCATAACGGGGGTAACTGAACGTCCGGTCGGTTTAACGCCAAATCAATACTGAGGCGCGGAACCTGGGGTACTTTTTCGATCGCCGCACCGTCTCGGGCACGGCATGCCCGCGGCAAGTTACTGGGTAAGGGAGGCCCGATGTATCAGTTCAGTCGCTCGCTCTATCGGGAGCTGGCGCAGGATGTCGTCTCCGGCAGGGGCGAAGACATCGCTGTTACGCGTATGCGGTTCCTTCGGGGGTGCGAGTCGTCGATGGAGCGGCTCGCCCTCGATAGGCACTACTTCGCGAAGCCAGTGCGCACGCTGTTCAACGACGTGCGTCATTACTTCCCGATGACGGACCAGATCCGGGTCTACCGGATGTGCGAGAAGCACATGCAGCTGGCAACGGAATACGTAGACAGCCAGCTGCGCGAGGGCGTGACCTTCGACGGTAGCCCAGCGTGCTGCCACGCCAGCACACGTAGAGGAACGGCGTGCCAGCGCGTGCCGCTGCCGGGCAGCAAGTACTGCCCGTCCCACAAGCATCTCGATGACGATTTCGAGGTGGCGGCCTAGCCCCAGGCACTCGGCTCGGCCGAGTGCGCGGGGACCGCTATCAGCAACCCTCGCCGTCTAGCGTCCACGCCGATGATCCTCGGCGTGGACGTTGGCGGCACCTTCACCGACGCCGCCCTGCTGACCGGCGACCGGCTGGTCACCGGCAAGTCGCCCACCACCCCCGCGGACCAGTCCGAGGGCGTGATGAGCGCGGTGGGACAGGCGCTCGCGGCCGCCGGTGCCGACGCCGCGGACGTCGAGCGCTTCGTGCACGGCATGACCGTGGGCACGAACGCCCTGCTCGAGGGCCGCGTCGCGCGCACCGCGCTGCTCGCCACGGAGGGCTTCACGGATCTCGAGGAACTCGGCCGCCAGGCCCGCCCCGAGCTGTACCGGCTCTGCGTGGGCCACCCGCCGCCGATCGTCCCCGCCAAGCTGCGCGTGCCCGTGCCCGAGCGGACCGGCCCCGACGGCGTGCTGCGCGCGCTCGACGAGGACGCGCTGCGGGAAGCGCTGGGCGAGCTGGATTGCGAGGCGGTCGCGGTCTGCCTGCTCTGGGGCTTCCGCCACCCGGAGCACGAGCGGCGCGTGGCCGAGCTGGCCTCGGAGGCGCTCGGCGCGGTGCACGTCTCCACCTCGCACGAAACGGCCGGTGTCTTCCGCGAGTACGAGCGCTGTGTGACGACGATCGTGGACGCCGCACTCTCCCCACTCCTGCGCGGCTACCTCGAGCGCCTGACCGAGCGCGCCGGCGCCGCGGGGCTGCCGGAGCCTGAGGTGATGCTGTCGAGCGGCGGCACCGCCGGCGCGGCCACGGCCGCGCGGCACGGATCGTGGACCGTGCTCTCGGGGCCGGCAGGCGGAGCCGTCGGCGCAGCGCGGGTG
>JACCSF010000373.1 GCA_013813135.1 Thermoleophilaceae bacterium
GCTCCCGACCCGCGGCTCGCCGAGGCCGAGCGCTCGCTGGCCGAGGCCCGCGAGGCGCTCGCGCACGCCGAGGCCGATCACGCGGCGACGGTCTCGAGCGTCGAGTCGACGCGAGAGGCGCTCGACCAGGCCGAGGTCGCCGAGCGGGAAGCCCGGCGGGTCATGCGTGAGCTCGAGCGCGAGGCCGCCAAGCAGGAGCGCAAGCTCCAGCGGATGCGGCCGAAGCGCTAGCCCGGCGGCTCGCGCCGCGCCAGCCCTTTCACCGCCGGCCCCATGATCACCTCGCCGTGCGGGCCGAAGCGCGAACCGTGGCAGGGGCAGTCCCAGGTGCCCTCGCCCGAGTTCCAGTTGACGATGCAGCCGAGGTGCGTGCAGCGCGCCGACAGCGCGTGCAGCTCGCCCTGCTCGTCGCGGTAGACCGCCCGCTGCCCCCCCGCCACGCCCACGATGCGGCCCTCGCCGGGCTCGATCGAGTCGACGTCGGCGCGCTTGAAGACCCGATCGCCGAAGAAGCGCAGGGCCACGTTCATGTTCTCCTTGAGCAGCGGACCGGCGCCCGCGCGCAGCCGCAGGCGGCGCGTGTCGTAGAGGTCGCGCCACGGGTGGTCGCGCCCATCCACCCAGGCGGCCAGCAACTCCGACGCCGCAAGTCCCATGGCCAGCCCCCACTTGCGAAAGCCGGTCGCAACGTAGACGTTCTTCGAGAGCGGGTCGACCGGGCCCACGTACGGCACGCCGTCCGCGGGCATCTGGTCCTGGGTGGCCCAGCGCATGACCGGCTCGACGGCGAAGCGCTCCCGCGCCCAGCGCTCGAGGCGCTCGTAGCGCTCGCGCGCGTCTCCCTGCCCCGTCTTGTGGCTCTCGCCGCCGACCAGCAGCCAGGTGTGGGCCCCCAGCGCGTGCGTGCGAATCGAATGGGCCGGTGACTCAGTGCTCAGATACATGCCGCCACCGGCTGCCCCGCCCTCGTACGGGGCCGCCACCACGTATGAGCGCTCGGGGTGGCAGCGCGCGAAGTAGAGCCCGCGGTCGAGGAAGGGCAGGTGCGTGGCCACGACCACGCTGCCGGCGGTGACGGTGCGCCCGCCGTCGGTCCGGACGCGGCAGGGTGCGCCCGCGTCCACCGACACCGCGAACGTCCCCTCGTGGAGGCGGGCGCCCGCGTCCTCCAGCCCGCGGGCCAGCCCGTGCAGGAACTTCACGGGATGGAACTCGGCCTGGTCGGCGAAGCGCACGGCGGCGGCGATCGGGAACGGCAGATCCGCCGCTTCGACCAGAGCGGCGGGCAGCCCCGCCCGCCGCGCCGCCGCGACCTCCGCTTCGATCCGGTCGCGCTCGTCGGGGGACTCGCAATAGGTGAGGTTCGGCTTGCGCCGCAGGTCGCAGTCGATGCCGATCTCGCCGGCCAGCTCGAAGGCGCGTTCGACGCCGCGCTGGTTGGCCTGCCCGTAGACGCGTGCGGCGTCCTCCCCCAGGGTGCGCTCCAGCTTCGCGTAGGTCAGGCCGTGCAGCGAGCTCAGCTTGGCGGTGGTGTAGCCGGTCGCGCCGGCTCCGATGAAGCGGCCCTCGAGCACCACCACGCCGGCGCCCGCGCGGGCGAATTCGAACGCCGCGCTCAACCCCGTGATCCCCGCGCCGACGACGCACACGTCGGCGTGCACGTCGCCGCCCAGCGGGGGGCGCTGCGCGCGCTCGACCGTGTCGAGCCAAAGCGAGCTAAGGGCGGCCATCCCCCGCCAGTCTCCTGCGTGGGCGTTGCGCAAACCATCCGAGGGGGAATAAGCGGGGGGTGACCGCCCCGGCAATCCTGCTTGTGCTGCTCGCCGCGGGCCTGTGCGCGGGCTGCGGCGCAGCCGACCGCGCTCCCGACGCCGCGGCCGTGGCCGAGCGCTTTCACGCGGCGCTGGACGGCCGCGACGGCGCGGCCGCCTGCGCCGAGCTCAGCGAGGAGACCGCCGTCAAGCTCGCGCAGCAGGAGCACCGCCCCTGCCAACAGGCGATCCTCGACCTGGAGCTGCCCACCGGCGACGCGGTCGTCCACACCAGCGTCTACGTGACCTCAGCGTCGGTGTCGCTGCTCCACGGATACGCGCTGTTCCTGGACGAGGCCGCCGACGGCTGGGAGATCTCGGCGGCCGGTTGCCGGCCGACCGCGCCGGACATGCCCTACGACTGTGAGCTGGAGGGCTGAGATGCGCACGATGTTCGTGCTCTACCTACTCGTGATCGTCGCCGGCCTGGTCCTGTACTTCGCGATCGGCCTGATCCACCAGTAGCCGTGCGCAAATTCCTCAAGCACAACGGCCTGTCGGTGTTCTTCCTGGCGCTGTTCCTGGCCGCGTTGGTCGGGCAGGCGTTCGCCGGCCACGCCGACTTCAACGAGGGCCAGCTGCGCCACGGCGACCCGACCATGTCGATGGGGCGCTACGTCCTCTCGTCGGCGTTCGGCACCGCGGTGCTGGAGAACTGGCAGTCCGAGTACCTGCAGTTCACGCTCTTCATCCTGACGACGATCTGGCTGCTGCAACGCGGGTCGCCCGAGTCCAAGCCGCTGAACAGGGCCGGCCGCGAGTCCGACCAAGACCAGAAGGTCGGGCCCCACGCGCGCAAGGACTCGCCGGGCTGGGCGAAGGTCGCCGGCTTTCGGCGTGTCCTCTACGAGAACTCGCTCTTGGTCGTGATGGCCGCGATCTGGGTGGGCAGCTGGTTCGCGCAGTCGATCACCGGCGTGAACGAGTACAACACCGGGCGGCTCGACCATCACCAGCTCCCGGTGTCGTGGCTCAACTACCTGGGCCGACCGGACTTCTGGGAGAAGACCCTCCAGAACTGGCAATCCGAGTTCCTCGCGGTCGGGTCGATGGCGATCCTCGCGGTCTACCTGCGCCAGCGCGGCTCACCGGAATCGAAGCCGGTCGGGGCCCCTCACGAGGCGACGGGTGTCGAGGGTTGAACCCGGGTAACAGCGCAACCGGGTGCAGGCCACCGAGCCGTTCGAGGTCGGCACCGGGGTCACCGCCCCGGTGCACCGCTATCACCCCGGGGAGAGCGTTCTCCCCGCTGCGGTCCGCGCGCGTCTAGTCGTCCAAGCGGTCGCGCTCGGGCGCGTCGGTGGGCTCGGCCTCGGGGTCCCGGTGCGGGTGCGGCTCGCTCGTGCTGCGGTCGGGCCTGGGTCGTCCACGGGATTGTTGAGCGGGTGGTGGGCCTGAGCGAGCCACGCTCGTTTAGGAACTTGACCAAGAGGAGACAATGCTGTCTAGGTCACCACATCGAGGGGCTCAGGCCACACGAAGCGGTGCCACAGCAAAGTTGGGGGACGAGGGACGGTCGCCTGGTCGGATCGGCCGTCTTACGGACCTCGCGTCAGGTAAGCAAATACCGACGGAGGTCACGATGTCCGCAGTTGCGCTCGCTTCGCCGAGCATCCTACGCTTTGCACGCCCCAAGATCGTCGACCGCGAAGAGGCGCGCGAGACCGAGCGGCAGCTTCTGATCCGATACCACCGCGAAGGCGACCTCGCCGCCCGCGAAGAGCTGGCCGAGCGCTTCCTACCGCTCGCCCGCGACCTCGCGCTGCGCTACACCTACACCGACGAGCCCTTCGACGATCTGCTCCAGGTCGCGAGCCTCGGCCTGATCAAGGCCATCGACCGCTTCGAGCCGGATCGTGGCACCAAGTTCACGAGCTACGCCGCCCCCACGATCCTGGGCGAGCTCAAGCGGCATTTCCGGGACAAGGGCTGGGCGCTGCACGTACCGCGCGATCTCCAGGAGCGCACGCTTGCCGTCAGCCGGGCCACGGAGACGCTCTCGAAGGAGCTGGGCCGCTCGCCCAAGGCGCGAGAGGTTGCCGCCGAGATCGGGTCCAGCGTCGAAAAGGTGCTCGAGGCCCAGGAGGCCGCCGCCAGCTACGAGGCCGCGTCACTCGACGCCCCGACCTCTCGCGACGACGACGAGTCGGCCTCGCTGGTCGACCTGATGGGCCACGAGGACACGTCCTTCGAGCTGGTCGAGAGCCGAGACGCGATCGCCAGCACCTGGAAGGCGCTGCCAGACGTTGAACGTCAGGTGCTCGAGCTGCGCTTCATGCACGACCTGACGCAGCGCGAGATCGGCCAGCGGATCGGCTACTCGCAAATGCACGTCTCGCGGCTGCTGCGGCGGGCGCTCGACCGGCTGGAGACTGCCGCAGCCGCCGCTTGAGCGAGCGGGCATTCTCCACGGCGAAGCCCTCCCAATCGTTGTTGAAGTAGACGAATACCTCGGCCCGGCGGCGCCACGCGGCGATACGCCGGGCCCACTCGTCCAACTCCGACGGGGAGTAGTTCCCGCGCCGCCCGCGCCGGCCGTGATGGAGGCGCACGAGCGTCCAGTCGGCCGTCAGCTCGTGCGCTTGGAAGGGCCACTTCGGGTGGTCGCCGATCACCAGCGCGGCGCCGTGCTCGCGCAGCAAGGAGTAGACCTTCTCATCGAACCAGCTCTTGTGGCGGAACTCGAAGCAGTGCCTGCCGGGCGGGACCAGCTCGAGCGTCGCAGCCACGCGGTCCAGCGCGTCGCCGTCGCGGCGAAAGTTCGCCGGGAACTGCCAGACGATCGGGCCGAGCTTGTCGGACTCGACCAGCGGCATGATGCGCTCGTAGTAGCGGTGGATGCCCTGCTCGATCTCGCGCAGGCGCCTGACGTGCGTGAGGTAGCGGCTCGCCTTGGCGGCGAAGACGAAGTCGTCTGGCGTCTGCTCCACCCAGCGGGCCACCGCGTCACGCGACGCGAGCCGGTAGAAGGTCGAATTGACCTCGACGGTGCCGAAATCCTCGGCGTAGCGCGCGAGCCAGCGCGAGCGTGCGAGTCCCTCCGGGTAGAGGCGACCGCGCCAGTCGTCGTAGTTCCAGCCCGAGCACCCGACGCGGACGGGCCGCGGGCTACTCCGAGACGAGGGTCTGCTCGTCGCGCTCGGTGAAGTTGACCTTCTCCGTCCGGGCGCGCTCGCGCTGGTCATGGAGGCTTGCGGCCTGCTTGCGGCGCTTGCTGAAGTCGATCATCGCGGCTATGCCGACGGCGATGATCGCCACCGGGACAGCGACGATGACGGCGCCTCCGGCGAAGGCGAACGACATGGCCACCAGTGCGAGCGCGAACGCGGCGACGACCATTGTAAGAGCGGACATGTAGTGCGGGTACCCGCCCGCTCGACCGCGAAACCGCTAGCGCGGCCGCGGCAGCCGGCGCGTGTCAACCACGCGCGTGTCAACCACTTCGAACGCGCTGCCCGGCACAGCGTCCAGCGTGTGGAGCTGGTCGTTGTCCCAGCCCGGGTCGGGCGCGCCGCTCACGTACCAGGAGGACCCGTTGTCGGCCAGGATCATGCCGTAGCGCTTCAGCGCCCGCAGGACGACGCGGGCCTGGCGCGGGAAGCGCGAGATGTCGTAGCCGCTGCGCAGCCGCAGGCGCTGGCCCATGGCAGGCAGGTCGGCGTCGGTCAGCTCGGACGCGAAGTGGCGCGCCGGGTAGACGAACGCCCGGCGCGTGCGTTCTACCGTGAAGCGCAGCGCATGGTCGATCCGTCCGCGCTTGACCTCGTCATAGCGGGCGAGCCCCGGCAGGATCGGCAGACCGGCGGCGTCGGCCGAGGTCCAGCCGCGCGGGCGCAGGCGGTTCGAGCGCAGGTTCCAGATCGCGCCTGCGCCGGCGGTCCAGCTCGCGCCGCCGTCGCGCGGGTATGCGGCGAACAGCTCGTAGAGGCGACAGCGGGCCCGGTCCACGACGATCACGTGACGATCGCCGTCCGCGCTTCGCCCACCCTCGATCGGGGCCCCGGGCGGGAGCGGGTAGCGCTCGCGGTCGGATTCCTCGGCGTAGTCGAAGCTCACCGGCACCTTGGGCTGGGCGCCCCCGACGCTCACGAACGGGATGCCGATCGGGCCGCCCTCCCAGAGCCCGGAGCCGAAATCGGCGTGCATGGTGTCGTCGAGGCCGATCGAGCGCACGATCGCCTTCGAGCTGCCGTGGACCGGCAGGCGATCGACGCGCTGGTTCCAGGGGTTGTCCTTCGGGAAGACGGGGCAGCCGCCCACGCGGGCCGCGTCTGCCGCGGGCGTCGCAGCCAGCATCAGCGCAACGACGGCGATAAATGAGGCAGTGAAGCGCATCCCCTCAACTGCATCGGCGTGCTTGACGAACTTCTGTCGCTATCCGCCAGTTTCTCGACACGCAGTCCCGAGCGGGCCGGCTACGCGGTTGTGTGGTCGGCTCCGCACTGGTTTGCGCCAGTTGGCCGGCGCGGCTACGCGCCGGGGCTCGGCCCGACGCGGCTCGTCTCGCCCTCGGGCAGCTGGCCGTCGCGGCCCACGTAGCCGTCCTTGCCGCCCGTGACCACGTAGAGGGCGGGCTCGTCGCCCACGTTCTTGATTTTCCGGATGGTGGACGCATCCACGCGCGCGAGGCCGCCGGGGCCCAGCCGGTGCGTTGTGTCGTCGTTGAGGGTCAGCTCGATGTGTCCGCGGTGCAGGAAGTAGAGCTCCTCTTGGCGCTCGTGGAAGTGGCGGCCGGTCTCGTACCCGGGCGGGAGCTCGATCGCGTTCACGCCAAAGGCGGTCACGCCCAGCGTCCGGCGCACCTTGCGGAATCCCGGGCCCTCGCCGAGCCCGTCCACGTTCGCGACGGCGTAGCCGTCGCCCTCCACGACTTCGTTCACCTCATCGGCCATTGGCGCAGCCTACCGGCGGCCGCTAGGCGGCGCGCTCAGCGCTGTGCAGGCCCCCACGGGCCCACAGCACGGTGACCGCCACCAGCAGCAGGACGGCCCCGAACGCGGGCAGCACCTCGGTCGGGTCGCCGGCCAGGAAGCCGCGCCCGGCCTCCAGCACCAGGGTGATCGGGTTGAACGAGGCCGCCGTCTGCACCCAGCCGGTCAGCAGGTCGTACGGCACCCACACGGGCGCCAGGAACAGCAGCAGGAAGGCCGGCACCTGCATGGCGGGACCGGCCTGCATGGTGCGCAGCCGCATCGCGATGCCGGTGCCGAACAGCATCGCCGCGGCGTTGACGAGCAGGACCAGCGCGTAGAGGCCGACGAGGTCGAAGAGGTTGCCGTTCACGTCCAGCCCGGCGATCAGCGCGACCGCCGTGATGACCGCGACCGTGAAGATCGCGCGCGTCAGCGCCGCGAGCCAGTAGCCGGCCACGATGCCCCCGTGGCGCTGGGCCGCCAGGAACAGCCTGCGCGAGAACCCCGACTCAAAGTCGCGTGCCACCGAAAAGCCGGTGAAGATACCGGCGAAGGTGGACGCCTGGAGCAGCACGAAGCCGTAGATGAACGTGGTGTAGCCGGCGCCATAGTCGAAGCCGGGGACCTGGTCCACGCGCGACAAGCCGCCCGCGAATGCGGTGAAGAAGAACATCGGCAACAGCAGCGCCGGGATCGCGATCGCCGGGTTGGTGAAGAAGCTGTGAATGTTGCGCCAGGCCACTGCACGCGCGACCGACCAGAAGCCGCCGCGACTCATGTACGCACCATCTGCGTGCGGAGCGCCGACGAAGCGGCCACCAGCGCGATCAGCGCCAGGCCGCCGGCGCACGCGAAGCCGAGCGCGAGCGCCTCGCCGTCCCAGCCCGAGATCACGAGCGAGCGAATCGCCTCGAGCATGTAGGACACCGGGTTCCAGTCCGCGACCGTGCGGAACCAGTCCGTCTCGATCAGGTTGCGCGGCAGGGCCATCGATGACAGGAACAGGGCGGCGAAGAAGAGCGGGAACACGCCCTGCACCGCCTCGCCGGAACCGGTGCGCAGCGCCACGAACGCGCCGATGCACCCGAAGGCCAGCGAGATCACCAGCGAGAGCGCGATGATCACCAGGGCGCCGCTGACGCCGGCCGCGATGCCGCTGCCGAACGCCACCCCGATCACCACGAACGTCACGGCCTGGATCAGGCCGAGCGCCAGAATTCCGGCCAGCTGCCCCATCATCAGCGCGACCCGGCGCAGCGGGGTGAGCGCCAGGCGATTGAGGAAGCCGCTCTCGATGTCGCTCGCCACGTTCGTGCCGGCGCTGTTGGCGGAGAACAGCGCGCCCTGGACGAATGGGATCGCGAGCGCGAACTGGAAGTAGGAGTCGGTCGGGAAGCCGGGCAGCCGGGTGGCGGAGTCGAGCCCGCTCGCGTTGATCGCCAACAGGATCAGCGGAAACACGAGCGACGGCACCACCATCGCCGGCTGGCGCAGCGTGCGGACCACCGAGCGGCGGGCCAGCACCCCGACCTGGACGGCGAGGGTGGAGCGCCTCACGCGGCTGCAGCCTGCTCGGGATCGGGCTGCTCCGCCTCCTCCTCCGCGGCGCCTTCGAGCGAGCGGCCCGTCTTCGCGAGGAAGACGTCGTCGAGCGTGGGCGCGTGCAGCTGCAGGTGCTGGAGGTGGATTCCGTCGGCGTCGAGTGCTCGCACCACGTCGGCCAGCTGGGCCTCGCCCTCGGAGAGAAGCACGGCGGCCCCCTTGGGCGAGGAGTTGGCGGGCTCGCCGAAGCGGGCAAGCACCTCGCGCGTGCGCGCGAGCTCGCCGTGCTCGGCGGGGATGATCTCCAGGGTCGGGCGGCTGATCTCCGCCTTGAGCTCCGCAGGGGTCCCCTCGGCGACGATGCGCCCCTGGTCGATGATCCCGATGCGGTCGGCGAGCACGTCGGCCTCCTCCAGGTACTGCGTGGTGAGGAAGACCGTCACGCCGCTGTCCGAGGCGAGCCGCTGCACCTCGTCCCAGAGGGCGCTGCGGCTCTGGGGGTCGAGGCCGGTGGTCGGCTCATCGAGGAAAAGGATGCGCGGCTCGTGCACGAGCGCCAGCGCCAGGTCTAGCCGGCGCTTCATGCCGCCCGAGTAGCCGCCCACCTTGCGGTCGGCGGCCTGCGTGAGCCCAACGCGCGCCAGCAGCTCGCCCGAGCGGCTCTTCGCCTCCGCGCGGCGCATGCCGTGCAGAGCCGTCTGCAGCTTCATGTGCTCGGTCCCGGTGAGGAAGGGGTCCAGAGCGGCCTCTTGGAGCGCGGCTCCGATTGTGGCGCGCACCGCGGGGCCCTCCTCCACCACGTCGTGACCGCCGACCCGTGCCGTGCCCGAGGTGGGCGGCAGCAGGGTGGTGAGCATGTGGACGGTCGTGGACTTTCCGGCGCCGTTGGGGCCGAGGAACCCGTACACCTCGCCCGCCTCCACGCGCAGGTCGATGCCGTCGACGGCGCGCGGACCCTTCTTGAAGTCCCTGACGAGGTCCGTGGCTTCGATGGCGGCTTCGCTCATGCTCCCTTAATTTATCAAGCAAAGATTGAGGTTGTCAACTATCGTCATCATGGACTATGATTGACCTCGACAATGACCCAATCCAACGATCCCGCCCGCGAGGCCTGGGAGCTCCTCTGGGAGGTCATGCAGGCCAACAAGCCGCGCTTCATGGCGCTGGCCCAGGAGCTCGGCCTGTCCGCCGTTCAGCTCCACGCACTGCGCATGATCGAGCCGGGCGTCGAGGTCCCGATGAGCTCGCTGGCCGGCAAGCTGTTCTGCGACAACTCGAACGTCACGGGCATCGTCGACCGACTCGAGGCCCGCGGCCTGATCGAGCGCCACCCCGCCGAGCACGACCGGCGCGTCAAGCTGCTTGTGCTGACCGGCCCAGGCGAGCGGATCAGGTCCAGCGCCACGCGGCAGATGACCCAGCCCCCGCCTGAGATCGCGGCGCTCCCGATGGAGCACAAGATCGCGCTACGCGACGCGCTGCGGGCCGCGGTGCACGCGCGCGCCGAGACGTCGGTCTAGAAGCGCGACACGGTCCGAAGCCGCCCTTACGATTGGTAAGTAACGATCTCGCCCAATCGGAGTATTTACTTGTGTGTACAACCAGATCAGCCACCAGGGGCACCCGGGCTGACGCCGAACCCCCAAGCAGCAATTCGGCACCGCGGATGCGGGCGCAAGGCTTCAGTCCGGCCTAGGCAGACTTCAATCAGGCCCCACCCATGAGGTATACTTTCGATGAACGTCGAACTATCTAACGAAGGATTGACCACGAGCACCACCGAGAAGACCCCCAGCTACTCCTTTACCCCGGAGCTGGAGGATTCGCTGCAGCTGTTCTTCAACGAGGCGCGCAAGCACCCACTCCTCAACGCTGAGGAGGAAGTCGAGCTGGCCCAGCGCATCGAGAAGGGCGACCTCGAGGCCAAGGACCGCATGATCAACTCGAATCTGCGGCTCGTGATCTCGGTCGCGCGCAAGTACCAGGGCCAGGGGCTTCCGCTCGGCGACCTGATCCAGGAGGGCATGCTCGGCCTGATCCGCGCGGTCGAGAAGTTCGACTGGCGCAAGGGCTTCCGCTTCTCGACGTACGCGACGCTGTGGATCCGCCAGGCGATCCAGCGCGGCCTGGAGAACACCAGCCGCACGATTCGCCTGCCCGTCCACGTGGCGCAGCGGTCCCGCAAGGTGGGCCGGATCGAGCGCGAGCTGACCACCAAGCTGGGCCACGAGCCGACCGACGAGGAGATCGCCGAGGCGGCCGACCTGCCGCTGGCGGACGTGATCGAGATCCGCAAGGCGGATCGCGCGGTCGTCTCGCTCGACAAGCCGGTCGGCGACGACGGCGACACCTCGTTCGGTGACCTGCTCGCGATCGAGACGGCGCCGGTCGACGAGGAGGTCCAGGAGAAGCTCAAGTCCGAGACGCTCCTGACCGCGATCGCCGAGCTGCCCGAGCCCGAGCGCAACGTGATCGAGATGCGCTTCGGCGCCGGCGATCACGAGCCGCAGACGCTGTCGCAGGCCGGCAAGAAGCTCGGCGTCTCTACCGAGCGGGCCCGCCAGCTGGAGGAGCGCGCCCTGCGCAAGCTCAGCCAGCGCCCGGAGCTGATCGCGCTCCGCGAGGCCGCCTAGCAGTTCCTCCGCGTCCCGGGACCTCCCGGGTCGCGGCGACGGACTCCACGGTCTCGGCGAAACGCCGCGCGGCGGCGGCGGCGTCGAAGTCTCCCGCCCGCTCGAGCGCGGCCGCCGGCGCCGCCGGGTCGGCGAGTACGGCGAGCAC
>JACCSF010000377.1 GCA_013813135.1 Thermoleophilaceae bacterium
CCCCCTCACCCCTCATCGGCCCCTCGTCTGTAACGCCCGCGTCAAAGAACCCGCACTTTTCAGCAACTTCACGCGAGATCTCGCCCAGACCGCCCGAACCCCTTCGTACACTCGCTCGACAGCCATCGAGCCGTCTCAAGAGACGCCAAGAAGGGAGCTGGACCGCCTCATGGCATCAACCAACATCAACAGGGTCGTCCTGACAGGAAACCTGACCCGCGACCCCGAGCTGCGCTCGCTACCGAGCGGAATGTCGGTCTGCAGTCTGCGCATCGCCACCAACACCCGCCGCAAGGACAACTCCACCGGCGAGTGGGTCGACAAGCCCAACTACTTCGACGTCACCGTTTGGGGTGCTCAGGGCGAGAATTGCGCCCAGTACCTCGCCAAGGGACGCCCCGTCGCGATCGACGGTCGCCTCGAGTGGCGCGAGTGGGAAGAGAAGGAAACCGGCAAGAAGCGCCAGTCGGTGGATATCATTGCCGATTCCGTCCAGTTCCTCGGCTCGCGCGAAGGTGGCGAGAACGGAGGCCGGTTCACGCCCCAGAGCGATGTCCCGGCCGACACCGGAGACTTCGAGTCGGCGCCAGCGGGTGCCGGGGGATCAGCGGACGACGACATCCCGTTCTGACCCCGAAGTAGCGAGTACGCAGGAAGGAATACGTGGCGAAGCAGCGTGGAGCAACCCCGACCCGTGACCGCAAGCGCGGTCGCACGCGGGGCGCACCCGGTGGCGGGCGGTTCAAACCGTGCCCGTTCTGCCGGGACAAGGTCGACGTGGTCGACTACAAGGACCTCGCCTCGCTGCGTCGGGCGATCAGCGACAAGGGCAAGATCCGCTCGTCGCGCGTGACCGGCGCCTGCCGCCGCCACCAGTCCCAGCTCGCTCGCGCGGTCAAGCGCGCCCGTGAGCTGGGCCTCCTCCCGTACGTCGCCGACCGGTGATCGCTGCAAACCTTCGTCTGGCTGTGTCCTCGGGGTTCGGGCGTGCTCAGCACGCCTTCACCCCTGCGTCCTGGCCAGACTCGGTTTTCGCAATCACCACGGAAGTGGTAAGGACGGGGACCGAAGCATGGCCCAGGCAATTCTCCTGAAGGAAGTGGACAACCTCGGCGAGCGCGGCGACGTGATCGACGTGTCGGCCGGGTACCTCCGCAACTTCCTGGTTCCGCGCAAGCTCGCTCAGCCGGCCACGCCGGCGGCGATCGCGGAGTCGCAGCGACGCCGCGAAGCGGCCGATCGCGCCGCCGTCGAGGCGGTCGCGAAGGCCGAGGAGTCGGCCGTGCTGCTGCGCAAGACGGTGCTCACGATCTCCCATCAGGCGGGTGACGACGGCCGGCTGTTCGGCTCGGTCACCTCGCAGGAGATCGTGGACGCGATCCGTCAGGCGCGCGGCGTGCGGCTCGACAAGAGGCGCGTGCAGCTCGAGGACGCCATCAAGACAACGGGCACGCACATGGTCACCGTCGAAGTCGCGGACGGCGTGACGGCGGAGATCAAGACGATCGTCACACCGCAGGCCTAGCCGGCACCGGTGGCAGTCGCCGTCCCGCCTGAGTCCGCGGGCAGCGTCCCTCCGCACAATGAGGAGGCCGAGGCTTCGGTTCTCGGCGCGATCCTGCTCACCGAGCAGGCGCTCGACGGAGTGGTGCTCGAGATCGGGCTGAGGCAGGATCACTTCTACCGCCCGCGCCACCAGCGCATCTTCCAGTCGATGATCAGACTCAAGGAGAAGGCGGACCCGGAGGCTGTGGACGCCCTCACGGTCTGCGACGACCTGCGCAGCCAGGGCGTTCTCGAGGAGGCCGGCGGCGAGGCTTACGTCCACTCACTGCCGACGGTCGTGCCCGCGGTCGGCGCGGTGCTCGACTACGCCCGCATCGTCCGCGACGACGCCCTCATGCGGGGCATCCTCGAGACGACCCGCCAGATCCAGGCCGAGGTGCTCGCCCACCGCGGTGAGCCGCGCGAGCTGATCGAACGCGCCGAGGCGGCCCTCTTCAAGATCGGCCACGAGGGCGGCATGGCCGAGATGCGCACCATCGAGGCCGTCCTCCACGAGGAGATCGACAAGCTCGAGGAGCTCTCCCGGAAGGACATCGGCCTGACCGGCACCGCCTCAGGCTTCCCGGACATCGACGACCTGACCGGCGGCTTCCAGCCCGGCAACCTGATCGTGCTGGCGGCCAGGCCCTCGATGGGAAAGAGCACCCTGGCCACCAACATCGCCGAGAACGCCGCCATCGACCATGGCAAGCCGGTCGCCCTGTTCTCGCTCGAGATGTCCGAAACCGAGCTGGCCCACCGATTCATCGCCTCCCAGGCCAAGGTGTCGAGCGACGAGCTGCGCAAGGGCCGCGTCAAGGCCGATCGCTGGCCCAAGGTGCTGCGCGCTGTCGAGAAGCTCGCCGCGGCGCCGATCTTCATCGACGACTCCAGCGACATCGGCGTGCTGGAGATGCGCGCCAAGGCGCGTCGCCTCCACGCTCGGCACGGCGGGCTGGGCCTGATCGTCGTGGACTACCTGCAGCTGGTGCGGGCCGACGGCCGGTCCGACAGCCGCGTCGAGCAGGTCGGTCAGATCAGCCGAGGACTGAAGATCCTCGCCCGCGAGCTCGACATCCCCGTCGTTGCGGTCTCGCAGCTCTCGCGAGCCGTCGAGTCCCGTCACCCGCCGGTGCCGATGCTCTCGGACCTACGCGAGAGCGGCCAGCTCGAGCAGGACGCCGACGTGGTCATGTTCGTCTACCGCGAGGAGTACTACGACCAGGAGTCCGAGCGCCTGGGCGAGGCCGACATCATCTTCGCCAAGCACCGCAACGGGCCGATCGGCAAGGTCACGCTCAGCTTCCTGCCCAAGTACCCCAGGTTCGCGAGCCTCTACCGAGACCACAGCGTCGTGCCGGCCCTGCCGGACAGCAACGGGGCCGGCTGACGTGCTGCGCCGGGTGGAGCCGCAGGAGGCGGTCCCGTGCCCCTACGGGGAGTGCGACGGGTCCACGTGGGTCCTGGACGAGGCGACCGGCGATGCGCGGCCCTGCCGCTGCCGCGAGCAGCGCGTGCGCAAGGCCGCCGGCGGCGGCATCGGCACGGGCATCGGGCGGCGCTTTCTCGAGGTCTCCTTCGACCGTGAACCGATCGTGTCGCTCGACCCGATCGTCCTCAGGCAGGTGCGCGCGTTCATCCGCTCGGTCGAGGAGAAACTCGACACCGGCCGTGGGCTCTGGTTCGACGGGCAGGTCGGCACCGGCAAGACCTCGCTCGCGATCCTGGTCGCCAAGGCGGCCAAGGAGGCCGGGCGCTCCTACGCCGTCTATCCGGTGCCGCGCCTGCTGGCCGAGATCAAGCGCACCTTCGACCGGGACGCCAGCGACACCTACCTCGGCTTCTTCCGCCGCCTCTGCACCGTCGACGTCCTGGTGCTCGACGACCTCGGCGCCGAGAAGCAGACCGAGTGGGTGCTCGAACAGCTCTACTCGATCATCAATGAGCGCTGGCAGGACCGCCGCTCGATCGTCGTGACCACGAACATCCCTGACCCCGATCCCGACGCCCCCGCCCGCATGCTGCGAGCCTGCGTGCGCAACCTGCGCGAGGCGGTTGGCAGC
>JACCSF010000385.1 GCA_013813135.1 Thermoleophilaceae bacterium
GCTCCGAGGGCCTGCCCGGGACGGGCGGGGGCGCAGGGGCCGAGGGCGCCGCGGGTTGCTGCGGCTGCGCAACGACGCGGCCCGGCACCGCCGGTGTCCCCTGCTCCAAACGCTCGGGCGCGCGCCCGGCCCACTCTCGCAGCCGCTTGACGTCGCGCGCCTGCGAGAAGTAGAGAGCCGAGAGCACCGCCAGCCCCAACACCGAGGCCAGCCCGGCGTAGGCGCCGATCTCCTGGACTATCTCCGGCAAGGGTCGAACTGTAGAACGCCAGGCGGCGTGCGTCCTCGCCGAGCGGCGAGGACGGCCTCAGCTGCCCGCCGTCACCGCCAGCGAGCGCTCTGTCGACAGCTCCGCCACCGCGCCCGCCAGCGCCGCCGCATCCCCGCCGTAGACCAGCGCCTCGATGCGCGCGAAGGCGCTCTCCACCCACTCGGGCTCGAGCGGCTGCTGGATCGCGTAGACGATCTTCTCGGCCGGCGTCGGCTGCGGCCGCTCGCCCGGGTTGAACAGCTCTTCGTGGATCTTCTCCCCCGGACGCCGCCCGACGATCTCGATCGTGATGTCCACGTCGGGCTCATACCCCGCCAGTCGGATCATGTTGGCCGCGAGCTCGATGATCTTGACCGGTTCGCCCATCTCGAGCACGAACACCTCGCCGCCGGTGGCCAGCTCGCCCGAGCGGATGATCAGCTGCACCGCCTCGGGGATCGTCATGAAGTAGCGGGTCATCCGGGAATCGGTGACCGTGACGGGTCCACCCTTGGCGATCTGGCGCCGGAAGATCGGCACGACGGAGCCCGACGACCCGAGTACGTTCCCGAACCGCACGGAGGCGTAGCGCGTGCCCTTCCAGCGGTTCTGCGCCGCTTCCACCGCCCACTCCGCGAGCGCCTTCGACGCCCCCATCACGGTGGCGGGGCTGACCGCCTTGTCGGTCGACACGAGCACGAACCGCTCGACGCCGACCTCGCCCGCGGCGGCGGCCACGATGCGCGTGGCGACGGCGTTGTTGCGCACTGCCTCGACCGGGTTCTCCTCCATCAGCGGCACGTGTTTGTACGCGGCCGCGTGAAACACAACCGACGGCGAGTACTCCTCGAAGGCCTCGCGCACCCGCGTGGCGTCCTTGCAGTCGGCCAGCACCGAAGCCGCGCGCGCGAAGTGCCGCTCCTCCTCCAGCTCGCGCCGGATCTCGAACAGCGCGTTCTCCGAGTTCTCCACGAGCACGAGCAGCTTCGGCCCGACGCGCGCGATCTGGCGGCACAGCTCCGAGCCGATCGAGCCACCGGCGCCCGTGACAAGCACGACGCGCCCTGACAGATACGCGCCCACGCGATCGATCTCTACGCGAACGGGCTCGCGGCCGAGCACGTCCTCCACCTGAACCTCGCGCACCTGGCGCATCAGGTTCACGCCGCCGGAGAGCAGCTCGAAGGTGGTGGGCAGCATCCGCACTGGGATGGCGCGGTCGCGGCAGGCGGTGACGACGCGCTGGCGCAGGATGCCGGGCGCCGACGGGATGGCGATGATCACCTCGTCAGGCTTGACCGCGTCGAGCACGCGCTGCAGCTCGTCGGTGGTGCCGAGCACCTTGTGCCCCGCCACCCGCATGCCCTGCTTGCGCGGATCGTCGTCCACGAACCCGACCGGCGCGCTGCGCAGCCCCGGGTTGCGGCGCAGCTCGAGGGCCACCTGTTGGCCGCCGTTGCCGGCGCCCACGATCAGCACCTCGTGCCCCGCGCGTTCGAGCATCGCTCCGCGCGCCGGCCGCTCGACCGCCCAGCGCACCGCGAAGCGCGCACCGCACGCGAACACCAACGCGAGCAGGAAGTCGAGCGCGATCACGCTGCGCGGCGGGTCGTGGCGCCCGATCGAGAAGAGGAACAGCACCACGATCAGGCCCGCGGTGGAGACGACCGTGGCCTTGAGGATCGTCTCGAAGTCCTTCTGGTCGACGAACCGCCAGAGCTTCGAATAGAGGCCGAACGCGGCGTATATGGCCACCTGCATCGGGACGGTGAGCCAAATCGTGCCGGCCAGCAGGTGCTCGTACTTGCTGGGGATCCCGTCGTCGAAGCGCAGGTAGTACGCCAGGTAGTAGGCGAGCCCGAGCAGCGCGGCGTCCACGCCGACCTGGCCGACGCGCCGAACGCTCACTGAAGAAGGCAGGGATCTCATGATTCGCTGGCGGCGAGCAGCATTTTGACGAGTTCGCGCGGGTCGCGCCGGACGCGCAAGGCGCCATTCGCGTGCCGGCGTCCGATTTCGATTTGGCCCGGGTCCTCGAGCTTCCGCAGCCGCCCCTCGCGGAGCAGCGCCTCGTCGACGGCGCCGAGCCTGCCCTCGAAGGTAGTGAATACGGGTGTGCCCAATGCCACGGCTTCGCGATTCATCGTGCCGCCCGCCGAGATCACGAGGTCGGCGTAGGCCACCAGGCTCTGGGCGTCGATGGCGTGCTCGGGCACGATGAATGCCCCGAGCTCCGCCCGCTGCGCGGCCGTTCGCGGCAGGACCACCGTCTGTGCCTCGCTCGCGGCAAGCCGGTCGAGCACCGACCGGAAGAGCGGATTCTCGAAGCGGTGGTAGAGCGAGACCTCAGGCGGCGTGCGCACGACGACGAGCGGGCGGGCGCGGTCCAGGCCGAGCTCCTCGAGCACCGCCCGGTCGGCCTCGAAGTCCGCGAGGTAGTACTCCTCCTTGAGGCCCGGATAGGCGTGAATCTTGCCGCGCGCCCCGTAGCGCTCGAGGCGCTCGGACGGAATCGCGTCGGGAACCACCACTGCACGGGCGAGGCGGCAGTTGATCTGGTGCTGGGCGGTCGCCCACTCGTAGTCGAAGGA
This sequence comes from Thermoleophilaceae bacterium, assembly GCA_013813135.1. Lineage (GTDB taxonomy): Bacteria > Actinomycetota > Thermoleophilia > Solirubrobacterales > Thermoleophilaceae > JACVRW01. The sequence goes on from JACCSF010000385.1 coordinate 2,842, forward strand.
GGTCGCGCTCGGAACCCGCAGCAGCTTGGCCGCCACGCTGACGTCGTTCGAGCCGTGGCCGATCGCCACGTCGAAGCGGCGCCCGTGCGCCCAGCGCACCAGGGCGAGGCTGCGTGAAGCGAGGCCGAGTGCCTTGCTCGCCAGCCGGCCGCCGCGGTGACGGCCGACGGCGGTGTGCGCGATTCCGAAGCGCTCACACAGCTCCAGCGTCTGCGCGAAGTCGCGAGCGGTGACCTCGACCTCGTGCCCGTCCGCACGCATGACCTCGATCAGGGGTCGCAGGACAAGGACGTGCGGGCTGTTGGTCAGGTCGACCCAGATGCGCACGCCGCCACGACCTCCCTGACCTGGTCCTCGGTCAGATCCTTTCCCATCGGCAGAGCGTGGTTGGTGCGGGCCGCCTCCTCCGTCCCGGGCAGGTGGGCGTCGCTGCCTATGGCCGGCTGGCGGTGCACCGGCACGCGGTAGTAGCCGCGCCCGATCGCGAGCCGCTCGGCGCGCACCACGTACAGGTGGTAGACGTGCCGCGCGCCTTCGATCGAGTGGGGCAGGGTCGCGTGCTCGCCAAGGCCGAGGCGCTCGTAGGCGGCCGCCGCCGCGCGGCGACGCTCGTTCCAGCTGTCGAGCTCGGGCAGCAGCACGCGCAGCACCGCCGCCTGCATCTCGTCGAGCCGCGAGTTGTAGCCAACCTCGGTGAAGGTCTGCTTGTCGGTCGAGCCGTGGAAGCGCAGCAGCCGTGCCAGCCCGGCCACGCGGTCGTCGTCGGTGACGACGGCCCCGCCGTCGCCCAGGCAGGGCAGGTTCTTCGCCGGGAAGAACGAAAACGTGGCGGCGTCCGCGAGAGCGCCCGCCTTCACGCCGTCGAGCGTCGCCCCCGCGGCCTGGGCCGCGTCCTCCACCACCGGCACCCCCAGCTCGCGCAGCGCCGGTACCGGGGCGAGGTTGCCGAACAGGTGCACGGGGACGATTGCCTTCGTGCGCGGCGTCAGCACCGCTCTGACCGTCTCGGCCGTGACGCAGAAGGTGTCCGGGTCGATGTCGCAGAACACCGGCGTCGCGCCGGCGACGATCGCGGCCTCGGCGGTGGCGTAGAACGTGAATGAGGGCATCACGACCTCGTCGCCGGGTCCGACGCCGAGCCCGCGCAGCGCGATCGTCAGTGCATCGGTGCCGTTGGCCACCCCGATGCAGTGCCCGACGCCCAGGTAGGCGGCGAACTCGGCCTCGAACGCCTCCACCTCCGGGCCGAGGATGTAGCGCCCGGAGCGCGCGACACGGTCGATCGCCTCGGTGAGTCGATCGTGGTACGGCGCGAGCGAAGAGGCGAATAGCGGCACATCGGTCATAGGCGGCTCGCTACCCTACTTCGCTCCCATGCCCGTGCTCGCCTCGATCACGGACCCGATTGTCGAGGTGGCCGTGGACGTCGTGGATGCGATGGGGCTTCCCGGAGTGTTCGTGTTGATGTTCCTGGAGAGCGCCTGCATCCCCGTGCCAAGCGAAGCCACCATGCTGTTCGCCGGCTTCAATGTCTCCAACGGCGAGTACAGCCTGTTCGCCGCCACGGCGGTCGGGTCGATCGCCAACCTGGCGGGCTCCTGGCTGGCCTACTGGGTCGGCTACGTCGGGCGCGTAGACATCCTCGAGAAGCACGGCCGCAAGCTGCACATCAAGAAGAGCCACCTCGAGTGGGCCGACCGCTGGTTCGAGCGCCACGGCGACGCCACCGTCTTCTTTACCCGCATGCTGCCGATCATCCGGACGTTCATCTCGCTGCCGGCCGGGGTGGCGCGCATGCCCTTCTGGCGCTTCAGCGTGCTCACGCTCGCCGGCTGCATCCCGTGGGTCCTGATGCTCACGTTCATCGGGCGGGAGGCCGGCGACAACTGGGAGGACTGGAAGGACAGCCTCCACTACGCGGACTACGCGGTCGCGGCGGGGATCGTCCTCGGGGTGGCCTACCTGCTAATCCGGGCTCGGCGGCGCCGGAAGGCCGACCGCTCCGGCGGCGACCCCGCGCCAGAGTCCGTCTGAGCGCTCTCCCGCCGCACCGGGCATTGCTGCTGGGCCTGCTGCAGGGCCCGGCGGAGTTGCTGCCCGTGTCGAGCTCGGGCCATCTGGCACTGGTCCCGCGCCTGCTCGGCTGGGACTACCCCGACCTCCCGGCCGAAGCGCGCAAGACGTTCGAGGTGGCCGTGCACGCCGGCTCGGCGCCGGCGATCGCGCTGGCCCTCCGCGGCGGGCTTGGCCGCAACTCGCACCTCCTGGCCCTCACCCTGCTGCCCCCGGCGGCAGCGGGCCTGCTCTTCGAGCAGCCGATCGAGCGCCGGCTCGGCGGCGTGGGTGCTGCGGCGGCCTGCGCATCGGCGCTCGCGACGCTGCCGCTGGCACGCGGTACCGCCTGGGGCGGGATCGGCCTGTACCGCATTGCCCTGGGCGTCAGCGCGTTGTGTATACGCGCCAGGCGCCCGCACGGTCCGCTGGCGTAGCGACCAAACCGGACCTACGCTGGAGCCAGCAGGGGGATAACGACTGTCCCCCTGCGCCAACCTTCCATGCCGTCCTCCGCCCTACTCGACTCCGTCGCGACGCCCGACCCACCCGGAAACCAGACCCTGGTCCGGCTCACCGAGCACGTCCGCGCACTGCTCCCCACCGGGGCCGTCGCGATCGTGACGGCCGAGCGCTTTGCCGGGTGGTTCGAGGACGCCAAGCTGGGCGAGGCGCTCGGCAGCGTTGCCCTCGACGACCGCCACCGGCACGCGCTCGTGCAAAGCGCTCTGGGCCTCGAACGCCCGCTCTTTCTCGCGCGCCTCGACGGGTGGGAGGCGGCTCCCGCGCTGCTCACGGCGCTGGTCCACTCGCTCGGCCCCGAGGCCGCACGCCGGGCGTGGCGGACGTGCCGGCGCGCCTCGGTGATCGCCTGCCCGCTGCGTGCAGAGACCGGGCGCGGACTCGGGGTGCTGATCGTCGGGTCCGTCGACCGCGAGCGGCGTCTGAGCTCGACCGACGTCCGCACGGCGGAGGTCGTGGCCGACCTCGTCGCTATGGCGCTCGAACGCGCCGACCTGCTCGAGGTCGAGACCCGGCGCGCGCGCAACGAGCTCCACCTGAAGCGAGCGGCCGAAGCTATGTCCAGCTCGCTCGAGCTTGACGACGTCTATCGCAGCGTTGTGGAGCACGCGGCTGCCACCAGCGGGGCGACCCGGGCCGTGCTCACCAGGGTCGATGCCCGGGCCGGGGAGCTGCGCACCGTGGTCAGCCTCGACCCGCCGCGGGCGGAGGCCGGCCCGGTGCTGAGCGGACCAGCCGTGCGGCAGGTCGCCCGCAGCCGCGGGCCGCTGCTGCAGCGCGACGTCTCGCAGATGCACGCACCGATCGAGCTCGGACCGCGGCTCTACGGCGTGCTCAGCGTGGCCCATCCGGAGCCCGGCCGCTTCGACGAGGCGAACCTCGACCTGCTCGCGCGCCTGGCGGGCTCCTCCGCGGCCGCGATCGCAAACGCGATCGACTTCCAGCGCGAGCGACAAATCGCGCGCTCGCTCACGCTCGGGTTCGTTCCGGAGCCGCTGCCGCGGGTGCCGGGCTACGAGACGGGCCTCCTCTATGCGCCGGCGCTCGGCGAGCCGACCGGTGGCGACCTGTACGGCGTCTGGCAGCTGCCGAGCGGAGAGGTGGCGGTGCTGGTGGGTGACGTGGCCGGCAAGGGAGTCGAGACGGCCGCGCTGAGCTCGATGGTGCGCTTCTTTATCGAGGCACGCAGCTGGGACGCGGAGTCGCCGGCGCGGGTACTCGAGCAGACCAACGCGATGCTGGCCGCCCGGCTGCCGAGCGACACGTTCGTGACCGCCTTTCTGGCGGTCATCGCTCCGCAATCGCTGTGCTGGGCGAGCGCCGGACACCTGCCGCCGCTGCACCTCTCCGCGGGCCGGACGCGGGAGCTGGAGGCGACCGGCCTGCCGCTCGGCGTGGAGGAAGAGACCCGCTACGAGGAACGCCGCCTCGAGCTGGCGGACGGAGACCTGGTCTTCGCCTACACCGACGGACTCGTGGAGGCGCGCCGCGGCGGCGAGCCCTACGGCGCCGTCCGGCTGGCGCGGCTGGTGGCGAGCCTGGCGGGAACCCTCGAGGCCGAGGAATTGGCGCGGGCGGTGCACGAGGAGATCGCCGGCTGGTCCGGCGGGCTGGGCGACGACGCGGTGGCGCTGGCGCTGCGGCGCCGGCCCTGAGCGCGGCCGGCCGCTCGCTCCGCTTGAATGGGCTTGTGACCGATCCCGCCTACGCGCGCGCGGGCGTCGACCAGAGTCGCTC
>JACCSF010000405.1 GCA_013813135.1 Thermoleophilaceae bacterium
CCGGGGGCTCACGCCCCCGGACCCCAGTGCCACCTTCACCGCTGCTGTTCCGCCCGGCCAGGCAGGGCGGCTGCCGTCAGTCGATCAGGTACTTCCGCAGCACCTTGCCGCCAGGGCCCGTGGGGATCTCCTCGCGGAAGTCCACGCGGCTCGGCACCTTGTAGTCGGCCAGGCGCTCGCGGCAGTAGCGGATCAGCTCGCGTTCCTGGCAATCCCCGGCGGGGACCACGACCGCCTTGACCAGGTCCTCGCCGGGGACCTCGCTCTCCACGCCCACGACCACCACCTCGGCGACCTTTGGGTGCACGGCGAGCACGTCCTCGACCTCGATCGGGTCGACCTTGTCTCCGCGCACGTCGATCAGCAGCTTCCGGCGCCCGGTGATGAACAGGCGCCCCTCTTCGTCGATGCGGCCGCGATCGCCCGAGCGGAACCAGCCGTCGCCGAAAGCCTCGCGGTTGAGCTCCTCGGCGTCCGCGTAGCCCGGGGTCATCGCCACGCTGCGGATCAGGATCTCCCCGATGCGTCCCTCCTCCAGCGGCTCGCCGGCCTCGTCCACCACCCGCAGCTCGACACCGTCGATCGGGGTCCCGACCGAGCCGGCGGTGGCGTCCGGGTCCTCATCGAGATTGACGCTCACACAACCGGCCTCCGTGCAGCCGTAGAGCTGCCTGACCGGCACGCCGAAGCGCTCTTGGAAGGCGTTGAACGTCGAGCGTGGCAGCGCCGCCGCCGCCGAGAAGCAGAGGCGCAGCGACGAGAGGTCGGCGTCCTCGGGCGCTTCGGACAGCAGCCGGAACGTGAAGGGCACGCCGGGGAACACCGTCACGCGCTCGCGCACGAGCAGCTCGAGCGCCCGCCCGCGCTGGAGCACGAACGGGTTCGGATTGTCGAACAGCAGCAGCGTCGCCCCGCTGCGCACGGTGGTCAGCAGGGCGCACCCCATCCCGTACGTGTGGAACAGCGGGATCGTGCAGAAGAGCGTGTCCTCGGCCGTCGTGCCGGTGGCCGCCACGTAGCTGTCGGCCTCGGCGCGCAGGTGCCCGTGCGTGCGCGGCACGCGCTTGGGACGCCCGGTCGAGCCGGACGAGTACTGGAACACCGCGTCGTCGTCGTCCACCGCCGGTGCCGCGGCCGGCGCGGCACCGCCCTGCTCGACCAGGGACTCGATGCCCACCAGGACCTCGGGCGGATCGTCGAGCCGGCCGGCGACCGCCGCGCAACCGCCAGCCCCGGTCGCGTCCGTGATCACGACCTCGACGCCGCATTCGCGGAAGTGGAATTCGAGCTCGGCCTCCTTGAACTGCGGATTCAGCGGCACGACGACCGCGCCCGCCCTCAGGATGCCCAGGAACGCCACGGCAAAGGCCGGGACGTTGGGCAGTGCCAGCGCGACCGGATCGCCGCGTCCAAGGCCGCGCGCCGCCAGGGCGCCCGCCACCAGCTCGACCTGCTCGCGCAGCTCGGCGTAGGTGAGGCGCTCATCGCCGTGAACCAGCGCCACGCGGTCGGCGAAGGCGGATGCGCTCGCGTCGAGCATCTCCGGCACCGTCGCTGAAGCCATTTGGGTCTTCACCGCTCTGCCGCCACCGTCAGCCGCGACTCGCCCTCGTGCACGCGGATCTCGCCGCCCGGAGCGGCGTAGGCCGCCAGCGCGTTGATCAGCGCGCGCGCCTTCAGCATGATCTCCTGGTACTCGGCCTCGTGGTCCGACTGCATCACGATCGCGCCGCCCGTGCCGATCGTGGTCGTCTCGCCGTCCATCACGATCGTGCGGATCACGATGTTGAGGTCGCAGCCGCCGCTGAGCCCGAGGTAGCCGATAGCGCCGGAGTACACCCCGCGGGCCTCGCCCTCGAGATCGTCGATGATCTCCATCGTCCGCTTCTTCGGCGCGCCCGTCATCGAGCCACCCGGGAAGCAGGCCCGGATGCCGTCCGGCGGCTCGATGTCGTCGCGCAGGCGGCCGCGGATCGTCGACACCAGCTGGTGGACCGTCTCGTAGGTCTCGATCGCCATCAGGTGCGGCACGTGCACCGTGCCGATGTCGCATACGACGCCCAGGTCGTTGCGCAGCAGGTCGGTGATCATCAGGTTCTCGGCGCGGGTCTTCTCATCGGTCCGCAGCTCCTCGGCGAGCCGCAGGTCCTCGGCCCGGTCCTTGCCGCGGTGGGTGGTCCCCTTGATCGGCTTCGCCTCGACCCAGCGGTCGCGTCCGATGCTGAGGAAGCGCTCCGGCGATGAGCTCAGCACCGATGCCTCGCCGAAGCGCAGATACGAGGAGAACGGCGCGGGGTTGATGTGCCGCAGGGTGCGGTAGAGCGGCAGCGGCTCTGGCGACAGGTCGGCGCGGACCTTGTTGGTCAGGCAGACCTCGTAGCTCTCGCCCTCGATCAGGTAGTCCTTGACGCGCTGGATGTCGTCGAGGTACTGCTGGTGCGAGCGGCTCAGGTAGAACTCCGCGACCTCGCCGCCGGCGACCGGCGCGGGCTCCACGGGCTCCAGCGGCGGCATCGACTCGAGCCGCGCGGCGGTCTCGGCGATCCAGCGGCGGCCCTCGTCCTCGCTGGTCGGCTCGGTGACGCACAGCAGGTAGACGCACTTCTCGTAGTGGTCGAAGGCGATCAGCCTGTCGGCGAAGATGAAGGCGGCGTCCGGCATCGTCGACTGGTGGGGCAGGTCGCCCTCGACGTCCGCTTTCAGCTCATAGCCGAAGTAGCCGACGAAGCCGCAGTTGAAGTCGAAAGGCAGGTCGTCCGAGAGGTAGCGCAGCCGCTTCATCTCGCGACTGAGGTAGTCGAAGATCGACTCCTCGTGCACCTCGCTCGACACGCCCCTGGCCACCTTCACACGCCGGTCGCTCACGTCGTAGGTGATCATCGAGCTGAGCGGGCCGCCGCTCGCGCCCATGAACGAGAAGCGTGAGCGCTCATCGACCTTGCTGCTGTCGAGCCAGAACGCGTACCGGTGGTCGCCGTAGAGGCCGACGAAGGCCTGCTCAGGGTCGTAGAGGCGGTCGATCCGCTCCACTTGGAGGCGCAGCCGCGGGCGCTGCGGCGGCAACCACTTTTGCTCCGACGCGCCGGCGGACCGCATCGGCGCCGTGCGCCGGCCCGAGTGGGCGAGCGTCAGGTCCCGGAAGTTCGCTAGCAGCTTGCGGCCCCAGTCCGTGCTGATCGACTCGGGGTGGAACTGCACGCCCCAGATCGGCTTGCTGCGGTGTGACAGCCCCATCAGCACGCCGTCGCTTGTCCACGCCGTGCCCTCGAGATCGTCGGGCAGCGGCTCGGGGACGCAGAGCGAGTGGTAGCGCACCACCTGGAAGCCCTGAGGGATCCCGGCGAAGAGCGGGGAGTCGTCGTGGTAGACGGCGCTGAGCCGACCGTGCATCACCTCTGGCGCGTGGACCACCTCGCCGCCGGAGAAGTGACCGACGCCCTGGTGGCCGAGGCACACGCCGAGCAGCGGCACGTCGGCCTCGCGGATGGCGTCGCCGCAGACGCCGAAGTCCTTGAGGTGATCGGGGCGCCCCGGCCCGGGCGAGATGACCACATTGTCGAAGTCGCCGCCGGCCAGCTCCGCCCAGGTGGCGCCGTCGTTGCGCACCACGCTCGGCTCCTCGCCGTTCGCCTCCGCCAGCAGCTGGAAGAGGTTGTAGGTGAAGGAGTCGTAGTTGTCGATCAGCAGCGTCTTCAAGGGATCCAGGGTAGACCGCTTTTCGCGGGTCGGCGAGCCTCGAAAGGCGCCCTTTTCAGATCAGGTACTTACGCAGGATCTTTCCGAGTGGACTCTTCGGGATTTCCTCCCGAAATTCGACGACCTGGGGCACCTTGAAGTTCGCCAGCCGCTGCTGGCAGAAGCCGATCAGGTCACGCTCGTCCAGCTCGTCGTTCGGCACCACGACCGCCTTGATCAACTCCTCGCCCTGGACCTTGGTCTCCACTCCGACGACCACGGCCTCGGCCACCTTGGGATGCGCGACCACCACGTCCTCGACCTCGATCGGGTCGACCTTGTAGCCGCCCACCTCGATCAGGAGCTTCTTGCGCCCGGTGATCGTCAGCCGCCCTTCCTCGTCGAGCTGCCCGAGGTCGCCGCTGAGGAAGAACCCGTCCCGGAACGCTTGGCGGTTCAGTTCCTCCATGTCGGAGTAGCCGCTCGTCAGGCCGGGGCTCTTCACAGCGATCTCACCGACCGTCAGCGGCGGCACGATCCGGCCGTCCTCGTCCTCGATCAGCACCTCCACCCCCTCGACCGGCTGCCCGACCGATGCGAAGGTCGCCACGGGATCCTCATCGAGGTTGGCCGTCAGCGTCCCGGCCTCGGTGCACCCGTAGAGCTGGCGGACGGGGACGCCGAACTTGTCCAGGAAGGCGTCGAAGAACGGGCGCGGGAGGGCGGTGCCGGCGGAGAAGGCCAGGCGCACGGAAGAGAGGTCCGCCGACGCGGGCGCCTCGGCCATGAGCCGGAAATTGAAAGGCACTCCGGGGTAGATCGTCACGCCTTCGGCCTCGAGCAGCTCGAGCGCGCGCTGGCGGCGCAGCAGGAACGGATTCGGATCCTCGAGCATCACCAGCGTCGCGGCGGTGCGCGTGGCCGCGAGCATGCAGCACCCCATGCCGTACGTGTGGAACAGCGGGATGGTGCAGAAGATCTTGTCCTCCGGGGCGATGCCCATCCAGGCGTAGTACTCCGACTCGCCGCGCACCTGCCCGTGGGTCCGGGCCACGCGCTTGGGGCGGCCCGTGGAGCCCGAGGAGAACATGTAGACGACCGGCTCCTCGGCGGAGCGCTTGTCGAGCTTGGCGGGCTCGGCCTGCATCAGCATGTCCACCGTGAGCGCCTGCCCGTGGGCCGCGCTCGTGGCGATCACCTGCGCCGGCTCGTCCCAGCCGGCGACGATCCGCTCGCACACCCCGGCGCCGCGGTCGTCGCTGATGACCGCCCGCACGTCGCACTCTCGGAAGTAGAACTCGAGCTCGTCCTGCTTGAAGGCCGGGTTGACGGGCACGACGACCCCGCCGAGACCCGAGATCGCATAGTAGCCGGCCACGAAGGTCGGGTCGTTGGGCAGCAGCAGCGCGACGGCGTCGCCGGGCCCGATCCCCTCGGCGGCGAGCCCAGCGGCAAGGCGCTCGGCCCGGTCCAGGAGCTCCGCGTGCGTCACGCGCTCGTCGCGGTACACGAGCGCCACGTCGTCCGGACGGCTGGACGCGCTCTGGTAGAGCAACTCCATCAACACGAGGCGGCTCCTACGTCTGCCCGTTCCGCTTGCGCCCCACGAACGCCTCGATGCTCGCGACGCTCTCGAAGTTCTCGGGGCTGAGGTCCCCGTCGCCAACGGCGATGCCGTAGCGCTGCTCGAGGAAGCCCACGAGCTCCATCACGACGTGCGAGTCAACGATCCCCTTGCTCAGCAGGTTCTCGGACGCGTCGATCTCGGTGATGCCCCGCCCCTGCGTGAGCTCGCTGAGTATGAACTGCTCGATATCGGCGGAAACATTCATGCGACGACGGTATCGGCAAAAAGCACCGCGTGCTTCAACTGGGAACCGTCCTGATCGGGCGGCTCCACCCGAGCAGGCGACGGGAGGCGACCTTCTTCACGGGCCTGTACCCGCGCAGGCTGTAGAGCCAGCGAGCCGGCTTGTTGTCGGCGACGACGTAGCCCCAGAGAATGTCGTAGCCGAGGTCGCGCAGGGCGGCCTCGATCTTGTAGAGGAACTCCATCGACTTGCCGTCGCCGCGGTGCCGTTCGAGCAGGTAGAAGTCGAAGCCGTACACATCTCCGGGCTCCAGGTCGATGTCGAGGCCGTAGTGCTCGATGTCACTGTGGTGCGGCTCGATCTCGGCGTCGACCCACCAGTAGTAGCCCACCAGCTCATCCCCGACATACCCGACGTAGCCGCGGTAGCCCCGCTCGAGCGCCGCGGCGGCCCGGGCGTCCGCCTTCGAGAAGCAGCGCTGGCGGTTGAACTCGTAGAGCGCGGGGAGATGACGCCCGTCCAGCTCCTCGATCCGCAGCGCCTCGGAGAACTCCATCTTCGTGATCTGCCCGAGGTCCTTCTTCAGCACGACCACCTCACCGGTCGAATACAGCGTCGAGCGCAGGCGGTCGGCGATCTTGCCGGACAGCGTGCGCAGTCCGTCCCGCGTGTAGCGGCAGCGAAGATCGGCTACGGTCACCGCGAAGCCGCGTCTCGCGGGCGCGGCCGTCAGCACCTGTCCGATCTCTGTGGTCATTCGCTCGCGCAAGGCTATTGCCAATGTGCCCCAACGCCCACCGTTTAGCGACCATCGCTCAGAGAATCGACGGCCCCACCCCGGATCCGGCCGAGGGCGTTTTCGAGACGACGCTGGTCGTGGACGGGAAGGCGGTCGAGGTCGACGCCCATCTCGCGCGGCTCGAGTCGAGCCTGGATGCCCTCTACGGACTGCCGCTGCCGGCCGAGGCGGCCGGGCTGGTCGCCAACGCCGCACACGGCACCGCTTTGGGTCGGCTCCGGCTGACGGCGGTGCCCGCTGCCGGCGCGGCGACCGCGAGCGTCAGGGTCGCCGAGGTCGACCGGGCGCTCGTGTTCCCGGACTGGGATCGCGCCGTGGAGCTTGCGCCGGTTGCTGTCCCGGGAGGGATCGGGGCGCACAAGTGGGCCGATCGGCGACTCCTGGAGCGCGCGGAGGCGGAGGTCGGCCCGGCGGTGCCGCTGGTGGTGGACTCCGACGCCACGCCGCTCGAGGGGTCGCGGGGCAACCTGTTCCTGGTGTGCGGCGCGGTCGTGATCACCCCGCCGGCCGACGGCCGCGTGCTGCCCGGCATCACCAGAGCGCGCGCGATCGAGGCCGCGCGCGGGCTTGGCATCGAGCTGCGCGAGCAGCCGCTCGGCCCCGACGACCTCGCCGACGCCGGAGAGGCCTTTCTCACCGGCGGGGTGCGCGGCGTGGAGCCGGTCCGCCGCTGCGTGGGCGTGTCCGAGTGGGATTTCGGCGAGGTCACGGCGCGCGTCGCTGCGGAGCTGCGCCGCTCATGGCTCGGGTAGGTCTTTCGTCCTAGACTGGCTGAATGCCCGTCGACGAATCGGCAGAGCTCCAGCAGCTGATCATGATGAGCGGGCAGGCGCCCGACGATCAGGTCGAGGGCGTGCTGCTGCGCTTGAACCAGGCGGGCTCCTACGGCCGCGTCGCGCCCGGCAGGGACTCGATCGTGATCAGCGCATTCGGGGACCGGGAGATGATCCGCAGCCTGGCGCTCGAGGACATACCCGGGGTGGAGAAGGTCCTCCCGGTCAGCAAGCCGTACAAGCTCGTATCCGCGGACGCGGCGGCGGAGCGGACCGTGATCCAGGTGCGCGGCCGGCGCATCGGCGGCGACAACTTCGGGCTGATCGCGGGGCCCTGCACCGTCGAGTCGCGCGAGCAGACACTCGAGACCGCCCGCGCGGTCAACGCCGCGGGCGCGACCATGCTGCGCGGGGGCGCGTTCAAGCCGCGCACCTCGCCGTACAGCTTCCAGGGCCTTGGCTCCGAGGCGCTCGCAATCCTCGCCGAGGCGCGTGAGGACACCGGACTGCCGCTGGTCACAGAGGTGCTGGACCCGCGCCAGCTGGAAGAGGTCGTGGCGACGGCCGACGTGCTTCAGATCGGCGCCCGCAACATGCAGAACTTCCTGCTGCTGGCCGAGGTCGGCAAGACCGACAAGCCGGTGCTGCTGAAGCGCGGCGCCTCCGCCTCGCTCGAGGAGCTTCTGATGGCGGCGGAGTACATCCTCAAGGAGGGCAACCCCCGCGTGATCCTCTGCGAGCGCGGCATCAAGACCTTCGAGCGCTCGACCCGCTTCACGCTCGACATCAGCGCGGTTCCGGTGCTGCAGGAGGAGACGCACCTGCCCGTGATCGTGGACCCCTCACACCCGGCCGGCCGGCGCGAGCTGGTTCCCGCGCTAGCCCGCGCGGCGGTGGCCGCGGGTGCCGACGGCATCATCGTCGAGGCGCATCCGGCCCCCGAGGAGGCGCTCTGCGACGGGCCGCATCTGATCCCCACCTCGCGCTTCGCGGCGTTCGCCGAAGAGATCACGCGGCTGGTGGGCGTGATGGGCAAGCAGGTCGGGTAGGCCGCAGCGCCCGCGGAAACTGCTCTTGGGTGGCGCTAGGGCCCGGCCGGCGCCGCCGCGCGCTCCGGGTTCCACGAGTAGGCGTATTCCGGCTTGTCGGCGTCGCGCCAGAGCGCGGCGAGCCGCAACGGCCGGAACGTGTCCCACATAACCGCCAGCTCGTCGGTCGACTGCTTGCCGAGCGCCTTCTCGACGGCTCCCGGCTGGGGACCGTGCGGCAGGCCCGACGGGTGCAGGGTGATGAAGCCGACGTCCACGCCCTTGCGCGCGGCGTAGTCGCCCGCGGCGTAGAACATGACCTCCTCGGACTGGATGTTCGAGTGGTGGTAGGGCAGCGTCACCGCCTGCGGGTCCCAGTCGAGCATCCGCGGAGCAAACGTGCAGATCACGAAGTTCGGCCCCTGGAAGGTCTGGTGGGCCGGCGGCGGCAGGTGGAAGCGCCCAGTGCGCGGCTCGAAGTCGTCGGCGTTGAAGGTGTACGGCCAGACGTAGCCGTCCCACGCCACCACGTCGAACGGATGCCGGTCGAGCACGTAGTCCTGGTAGCCGTCGCGCACGCGCACCGTGACGGGGAACTCACCCGCCTCGTCGTAGGTCTCGAGCTCCTCGGGCGGGTGGAAGTCCCGCTGCGAGAACGGAGAGTGCTCGAGCAGCTGGCCGTAGCGGTTGCGGTAGCGGTTCGGCGTCTCGATCTCCCCCGGCGTGTGAAAGCAGACCCAGAACTGCTCCTCGCCCTCGGCCAGCTCGAACGTGTGCGTCGTGCCGCGCGGGATGACCAGATAGTCGCGCTCGCGGAAGGGGACGCGCCCGAACGTGGTGCGCAGCACGCCGCTCCCGCGGTGGACGTAGATCACCTCGTCGCCCTCGCCGTTGCGGTAGAAGCGCTCGAGCTCCCCGGTGGGCTTGCAGACGGAGACCTCGATGTCGCCGTTCCACATCAGCAGCCGCCGGCCTGAGAGCGGGTCGCCACCCGGCTCGACGAGATTGGCGTCGGCGAGCCGGTGCACGTGCGCGTCGGGCACCCATTCCTCGCGCTGGATCGAGCGGAACCCGCCGACATCGCCGAGCCGGCAGGGCGACTGGAGGTGGAGCAGGATCGACTCGTTGCCCGAGAAGCCCTCGTAGCCCATCACCTCCTCCACGAGCAATGGCGAGCCGTCGCCGTTGCGGCGCACCTGCACGTGGCGCTTGGTCGGAACCTTGCCCAGAGTCGCGTAGCGCATGTCGCCTCCTAGAGGTTTCCCCGCCGGTCCTGCTCACGCTCGATGGCCTCGAACAGGGCCTTGAAGTTGCCCTCGCCGAAGCCGCGCGCGCCGTGGCGCTCAATGATCTCGAAGAAGACGGTCGGCCGGTCGCCGATCGGTTTCGTGAAGATCTGCAGCAGGTAACCCTCGTCGTCGCGGTCGACGAGGATGCCGAGCCGACGCAGGTCCTCCACCTGCTCCTCGATCTCGCCGACGCGCTCCGGCACGTCGTCGTAGTACTCGTCGGGGATCGTGAGGAACTCGACGCCGCGCTCGCGCAGCTGGGCCACGCACCGCACGATGTCGCGAGTGGCCATCGCGATGTGCTGCGCGCCCGCGCCGCGGTAGAAGTCGATGTACTCCTCGATCTGCGACTTGCGCTTGCCCTCGGCGGGCTCGTTGATCGGGAACTTGAGGCGACCGCTGCCGTCGGTGACCACCTTCGACATCAGCGCCGAGTACTCGGTGGAGATCGCCTCGTCCGAGAAATGGATCATCTCGGTCATCCCGAAGACGCGCTCGTAGTAGCCGACCCACTCATCCATGTGGCCGAGCTCCACGTTGCCGACGATGTGGTCGATCGCCATCAGCAGCAGGTCGTCCGGATCCGCGGGCGCCCGCCCGCGGGCGGCGAAGCCGGGCAGGAACGGCCCCTCGTATCCCTCGCGCTGGACAAACAGGTGCAGCGTGTCGCCGTAGGTCTCGATCGAGGAGAGCTGGACGCGTCCGTGCTCGTCCTCGACCCAGTGGGGCGTCTGGACGCCGCGCGCTCCGTGGGCGACCGCGTTCTCGTAGGCCGCGGCGGCGTCGGGCACGCTGAGCGCGATCTTGTGGACGCCGTCGCCGTGGCGGGCGTGGTGGGTCGCGATCTCGTCGCCGCCCGTGAGCGTCCCGGTCAGCACGACGCGGATGCGTCCCTGCTCCAGGACATGTGACACCCGGTCGCGGCGGCCGGTCTCGAGGCCGGCGTACGCGGTCTCGGTGAAGCCGTACGCGCGCATGAAGAAATGGGCCGCCTGCGCCGCGTTGCCGACGTAGAACTCGACGTGGTCGATGCCGTGGACCGGCATGTGGTCCTGCTGGGGCGTCTGCTGAACGGGAATGGTGGTGGTCGCCATATTGCTAAATGATTGCCGCACAGATGTGACTGGGCAACGCCGATTCGTTGCAGAAATGCGACAATTTACGCACATATGGACGAGATTGACCGAAGAATCGTTGCGCTCCTGCGCGAGAACGCCCGCCGGTCCTTCAGGGACATCGGCAACCACGTGCACCTGACAGCTCCCGCGGTCAAGCGGCGGGTGGATCGGCTGGAGGCCGACGGCGTGCTGCTGGGCTACACCGCGATCGTCGATCCGCAGGCCTTCGGCTGGCAGACCGAGGCGTTCGTGGACCTCTACTGCGACGGCCGCATGCCCGGCGAGGCGATCCGGCGAGCGGTCGCGAGGGAGCCGGGCGTGGTCTCGGCGCACACGGTGGCCGGCGAGGCCAGCGCGATGATCCACGTGCGCGCGACGGACACGAAGGACCTCGAGGCGGCGCTCGAGCGGATCCGCTCGACGGAGGGCATCACGCGCACCGTCACCGAGGTCGTGCTGTCGACGCTGCTGCGGCGCTAGCGGTCGGCCGCCACGCCCGGGCCCGCGCCCGGGTCGTCCTCGTCCTCGTCCTCGTCCTCGCGCGGGTCGCGTACCACCTCGGTGGGATCGACCTCGTCCGGCTCGCCGTAGACGACGCCCGCCTTGTCGGACTCGAGCTCAGGCGTGAAGGCGTCGACCTCGGGCGAGCGGCGCTCGTCGCCGTGGGACGCCTCCTCGATCAGATCGCGCTCGGCCAGCTCGAAGCCCTCGGCCTCTCCCTCGCCGGCTTCCTCCAGGGGACGCCAGCTCTCGTCGCGCCGGTCGTCGTCGACGTCGTAGTCGGGACGCGCCCCGCCGATCGAGGCCGCCTCGGCCGCGGCGGCCTGCTCCTCTTCGCTCACCAGCGGGTCCTCGGCGGCGTCGGCGTCGTAGGGCGGCGGGGTCTCGGCAGGCTCGGTCATGGAACGGGGCTACCCAATTCGGTGCCGAAGATGCGCACCTCGAACTGTCGGTTGACGATCCGCGTGCGGCCCTCCACGCTCATTCCCAGCTTCTCGGCCACCCGCTGGGAGCGCGCGTTTTGGTCCTCGATCAGGCTGATGACGTGATCGGCGCCCAACGCGGTGCGCGCCCATTCCATAGCCGCCCGCCCCGCCTCGGGCGCGAAGCCGCGGCCCCAGTGCCGGCGCCCGACCAGCCAGCCGACCTCGAGCCCCGGCCAGGCCTCCGGGTAGTACAGACCGGCCCGTCCGACCAACTCGCCGGTGTCTTGCTCCACGAGCGCCCAGTTCCCGCAGCCGCGCAGCTCCCAGTGGCCGACGAAGTAGGCCATCCGGCGCCACGCGTCCTCGCGGGAGAGCCCGTCCGGGTCGCCGACCCACCGAGTGACCTCGCGGTCGGCAGATCGCCGCCCACTCGTCGAGGTCGTCGTCGCGGAAGCCGCGCATCACGAGCCGCTCGGTGCGCAGCTCCGGAACCGTCACGGCTTCGGCCTGCGCTGCTCGGCGAGCGGCTTGCCGGCGGCGTCCGTGAGCCCGCCCGGGGGCCACGCCCCGAACCAGTTGTCGCGGGCGCCGTCGATCGTGAGGATCGCTCCGGAGACGTAGTCGCCCGCCGGGCTGGCGAGGTAGGCCACGAGCCAGGCGAACTCCTGCTCGGTCCCGAGCCGTCCTAGCGGCACCGTGCCGGCAACCCCGTCCACCACCTGCTTCGGATACTTCGTCATCAGCGTCTCGGTGGCGAAGTGACCGGCCGCCAGCGCCGTCAGCTTGATCCCGAAGCGGGCCCACTCGATCGACAGCACCCTGGTGAGGTTCTCGACCGCCGCGCGCGCCGCCGACGAGTGCGCCATCCCCGGCAGCCCGTGGTGGGGCGAGAGCGTGACGTTCACGATCTTGCCGCCGCTCGGGTCGCCGTCGCGCCCGTCCATCATCGCGCGGGTGGCCACCGCGTGGGTCATCAGCCACGTGCCCTCCACGTTCAGGCGCATCACCGTCCGGAAGCCCTTTGGCGTGATGTCCTCGGCCGGCGTCATGTACTGGCCGCCGGCGTTGTTCACGAGCAGGTCGATCCTGCCGTGGCGCTCGAGCACCGCGTCCACGAGCCCGTCGACCTGGTCTTCCTCGCGGATGTCGCACACACGTGCCTCCACGCGCCCGCCGTCGGCGCGCGCGGCGGTCTCCTCGAGCGGCTCCCCGCGCCGCCCGCAGACGACCACCGCCGCCCCCAGCGCGGCGAGCTCGAGCGCGCTCGCGCGCCCGAGCCCGGACCCTCCGCCGCTCACGATCGCGACCTGGCCGTCGAGTAGTCCGGGCTGGAAGAGCTGCGAGGGCATGGCCGCGCCAGCGTAACCAGTGAGCGCTGTTAGGCGGCCCTAAGAAAATTTGGTAGCGTGCGCCGTGCCGTGAAGTGCTGCCGCTCCACGCCCCGCTGCCGCGACTGCCCCCGTAAGATCGCCGACGACGAGCTCCTGCGCGCCTTCGGGATACCGGTCGCCGAACCGCTGCCGGCCCACCTGCGCGGCGTGCCGCCCAGCCTTCACAAGTATGAGCCCCTGCTGCGCCGCTCGTTCGAAGAGCGCGCCGCCGCCGAGGTCTAGTCCGACCCGGCCAGCTCGTCGCCGTCGCGCGCGAGGAACTCCTCGAGCATCATCGGGTACTCGCGCACCCGTTCGGCGACCTGGAGCAGAGCGTCCATCGTGGACTCCTCCTCTACCTGCTCGTCCACGAACCACTGCATGAAGCTCTCGCTCGCGTAGTCGTTGGTATCGCGGGCGATCTCGAACAGCGCAGAGATCGAGACGGTCACCTTGTGCTCGTGCTCGAGCGCAAGCTTGATCGGCTCCACGTGGTCGGCGAACTCCGTCTTCGGGGCCGAGACCTGGCCGAGATGCAGGTCGGCACCGGTATCGCGCAGGTAACCGACCATCTTCATCGCGTGCCCGCGCTCCTCCTCGGCCTGTCCGAAGAAGAACTTGGCGAGGCGCGGGAACGTGAGCCGGTCGTAGTACGCGGCCAGCGCCGTGTACTGGTGGGCCGCGTTGAACTCGCGGCCGATCTGGTCGTTGAGAGCCTCTACGAAGCGTTCCGACGGCATGTGCCCAAGCCTACAGTTGCGCGCCGCCGGAGCGGCGGTCCTTTGGGCGGTCGGCGCGGGTTCGCGCGTAGCGCCCAAGCCCGGCGCCCGGCCTACGCGCGCAAGAACTGCCCGTGGAACCCGAACGGGATGTGGTGGGGCGCCTCGGCGCGGCCCAGCTCCTCGAAGCTGCGCGCGTCCAGCGCCAGCAGAAAGGAGCGGCCCGCGGGGCCGTCGAGCACGACCGAGAGCACCACGCCGGCGTCCTCCGCCTCGGTGCCCGGCTGGCGCACGAAGATCGGCTCGCCCGGGTGGCAGCCGGGAGCGGACCAGACCGACTGCGAGCCGTCAGTGACGTCCACCTTGACGAGCTGGTCGAACCAGGCGTCGGCGCTGCGCGAGCAGTAGGCGTAGCGGTAGTCGCGCGTGTTGCGCCGCCCGTAGTCGATGCGCGGCAGCTCCACGTCGTCCGCAAGCTTCTCCCAGCTCACGCCCCCGCCGTCCAAGTCGATCACGTAACGGCGCAATTCCGTGGACGGGATCGTCCCGCGCGGGCCATCGGCGTTCAGGTAGAGGGCGTCGATGATCGACGGGTCGTCGTATGCGATCAGGTCGATGACGAGCTCCCCCTCACGCTCGAACGCGTTGACGTGGTGGAAGCAGAAGAAGGCGTCGGTCTCGTAGGTGCCGCGCAGGGCACCCGTCTCGCGGTCGATCACCTGGAACCTCGTGCCCTCCTCCGGCCGCCACACGTAGTTCTGGATGAACGGCTTGCCCGCGAAGGCCATCTTCAGCGGGTTCGCGCGCAGCGGGTACTCGGCGAGGATCAGGTGGCGCCCGCTCATCCCGAATGCGTGCATGTAGGCCGGCTCCTTCACCGGCAGCTCGGCGATCACGCGGCGCTTCGACGACCCGGCCGGCATGCCGTAGAGCACGTACCTGCTCACGCGCGAGAAGTACGCGTGGTAATTCACGAGCTCGTCGCGCTCGGGATCGTGGTGCGGGTGCGCCGTGGTCACGTGCGCCTTGAGCTTGTCCGTGTACTCCAGGTGCCCGACCGTCTCGAGCGTCTCGGCGTCGAACTCGATCGGCAGCGGCGTCTCCGTCATGGCGATGTAGCGCTCGCCGATCCGGGCCAGGTTCACGTTCGGGTTGTCGGTCACGTCCGGCGAGAACATCGACTGCACGCGCTTGAAGAGCGAGCGGCAGGGATCGGTGGCAAAGCCGCCGTGGCGCCACTCGCCTTCCTGGGCATCCCTGTACGCGACGCTGTCGATAAAACGGCTCTTGTAGGAGACGCGCCCGCCCGCGATGCCGAAGCGGTTGAGCATCGCGATGCCGTCGAACCAGTGGTCGAGGCGACGGTCGCCCACCTCGAGCTTCGCCGGCGTGACGCGCACCAGGGCTCCCGCCAGCCAGGCGGGCAGCGCGCCCGCGACCGGCAGGCTGTCCACAGCCGTCTCCTCCTCGAGGCTCGTGAAGCCGAGCCGGTGGTCCGTCGTCGGGGTCTGCGACATTGCGGTAGCCATGGTCGAGAATGTACCGTCTAGATTGCTGGGGCTCGTGGCGTGGGCCGGCGAGGCCACGCCCTACCGGCTCAAGCAGCTGGTCGCGGCGTCCGTGGGGAACTTCTGGACGCTCCAGCACGCGCAGCTCTACACCGAGCCCGACCGCCTGGCGAAGGCCGGCTACCTGACCGAGCAGCGCGAGCGGGGCGGGCGTCGGCGCAAGCTCTACGCGATCACCGACAAGGGCCGACGGGCGCTCAGCGACTGGCGCGCCGAGCCCACCGACGCCATCCCCGAGCTGCGCGCGCCCGCGCTGCTCAAGCTCTTCTTCGGCGCCGAGCCCACCTCGCTGGCCCCGGTTCAGATCGAGGCGCACCGGCGCAAGCTGGCCGAGTACGAGCAGGTCCGCGCGACGATGCCCGAATCGGTGCCAGAGGGCCCGCGGCTGGCGCTCGAGGCGGGGATCGCCTCGGCGCGCCACCAGATCGAATGGTGGAAGGCGGTTATGGTCTCGTCAGATGGCGACCGCGGCCGAGCCCCGTCCCGCTGAGCTGCCGCTCCCCGGCGGCCGGGAGGGCGCCCGTGTCCGTCTGCACCCATTGCTGACCGGCCAGATGATCGGCCCCGAGCCATGGTTCCTGCGCGAGGAGGGCCGCTTCGCGTGGCGGCGCGCGTTCGGGCTCGGAATCAAGAAGGAGGAGTGGCTGCAGGTGCCTGTGCCGGCATTCCTCGTGGAGCACCCCGGCGTGGGGGCGATCCTGATCGACACGGGCTTCCACCCTTCGGTCGCGGTCAAGCCGCAGGCCAACCTCGGCCGCCTGTCGCAGTTCACCTTCAAGGACGTGCAGATGAAGCCCGAGCAGGCGGCCGCCGCGCAGCTGCGCAAGCGCGGGATCGAGCCGTCGTCGGTGAAGGTCGTGCTGATGACGCACCTCCACATCGATCACGCGAGCGCCATCTCGGAGTTCCCCGACTCGACCTTCGTCGTGAGCGCGGCCGAGTGGGCGGCCGCCTCCAGCAACGGGCAGTTCCACGGCTACGTGAAGCGCCAGTTCGACCATGGCTTCGACTACCGGCTGCTCGACTTCGAGGGGCCCGACGCCGAGTCGTTCTCGGGGTTCGCGCGCTCGTTCGACCTGTTCGGCGACGGCAGCGTACGCACCGTCTACACCCCCGGCCACACGCTCGGCCACATGTCCGTCGTCCTGCGCACGGCGCGCGGCGAGGTGCTGGTGGCGGCCGATGCGATCTACATGCGGCGCACGCTCACAGACACCCACCTGCCGTACCGCACCGAGGACGAGCACCTGTTCCGGCGCTCGCTGAGGGAGATCCGCCAGTACGCCGGCGAAACGCCCGAGGCGCTGATCGTGCCTGGCCACGACTGGGAGGCCTGGAACGAGCTGGAAGCCGTCTACTGAATCAGGTCGCCCGACTCGGTCGATGCGGTGATGTGGATCGCGCCCGGCTCGCGGACCCAGGCGATCAGGTTGAGCGACTGCAGGCGGTCGAGCATGTACTGGAAGGCGACCGCCTGGGCGCGGCTCGCGTAGTCGCGGCGCACGTCGAAGGCGAAGCCGGTGGTGTGCAGCGAGTACTCGGGCGTTGCGAACGCGTTGCGGCGGACCAGCAGGCGCTGGTACTCGAGGTCGCGCGCCGTGCTCGTCACGATCAGCGACGCCTTGGTCCCGGACACGTCGCGCACGCCCGCGGCCAGGTAGACGGCCAGCTCGTACGCCTCGGGCCGCAGGCCGCGATAGAGCCGGCGCTCGGCCTCGAGACGTCCGGCCAGCTCGCCCGCCTGCGCGTCGAGCTGCATCCCGGTGATGCCGCCGAACGGCCGCAGGTCGCCTGACAGGTAGGCCTCCTCGAGCTCGTCCGGCGTTTCGAAGAGCTCCGTCTGCGAGCGCGGGTGGAGCACCTCCTCCGCGGACCCCTTCGCCGTCTGCAGCCGGGACAGACGGCGCAGCCTGTCGGGATCCTCGCGGTAGAGCCGCATGATCTCGCGGGCCGCGTAGACGCGCCATAGGTAGGTGGCGGAGTCGTCGCCGAAGCCCGACAGCAGCCGGTACGCGCGCGGGTGGTTGCGCGGCGTCGCGTCGAAGTAGACCTGCGCCCAGCCGGCGTCGTGCTCGCCGTAGGCGCCGAGCACGTTCTCGAGGTTGCCCATCCCCATGTGGTACGAGACCACCGCCAGATCCTCGCGCCCGAAGCGCTGCCGGGCGAGCTTCAGGTAGCGGCCCGCGCCCGCCAGCGCCTTGCGCGGGTCGAAGCGCTCGTCCACCGCCCGGCGCCGGCGCAGCAGGCGTGGCAGGGGTCCGCGCCGCCGCATCTGGCGCGTGAGCCGCTCGCTGGCCGCCACGTCCGCGCGCATGCCGAGCAGGGTGGTGGCGGTACCGGCGAGGATCTGCGTGAGCCCGACCGCACCTTCGAGATCGTCGCTCGCGCGCGCCGCCGGGTTGCCCGCGCTCTCCAGGAAGACGATCGCCTCGAGCAGGTCTGCGTCGACGCCGGCCTCCCCCGCCGCCTCCTCGACCTGGAGGCGCCAGCGCTGCACCCGGCGGGCGGTGGCCACGACGCCGCCGGGGCTCTTGGCGTAGAGCACGTGGCTGTGCCCGGCGGTGGCGCGCCGGACGAACTCGTCCTCGCGACCGGGGTCGTAGGCAAAGGGATCGGGCTTGCCCGGGTCGATCGTGACCGGTCCGAAGCTGGGCGGACCGTCCTCGCCCGAGAAGGCGAGGCCCGCCAGCGTCGCGGCGACGACGAGCAGGAAGACGACCAGGAACAAACGGGTCCGGCGAAACACCAGCGGAAGGGTGGCGCATACGATCTCGCCCGTGGGAATGCCGACGATCGGCCTCTTCGCGATCAACTCGCACGCGTGCGCCGAGCCGAAGCCGGCGGCGCAGTTGGCCGCGCTGGCCGAGCAGCTCGGCTACGACTCGCTCTGGGCAGGTGAGCACGTCGTGGTCCCCAGCCCGCGCGTGGAGCCCTCGCCGATGGACCCGGACGAGCCGATCCTCGACCCGCTGGTGGCGCTCGCCCACCTCGCCGGGCACACCGACCGCATCCTGCTCGGCACCGGGGTGATCATCCTGCCGCAGCGCAACCCGCTTGTGCTCGCCAAGCAGCTGGCCAGCCTCGACGTGCTCTCGCGCGGGCGGCTGATCTGCGGGATAGGGGTCGGCTACCTGGAGCCGGAGATGACCGCGATCGGGGTGCCGATGGCCGGGCGCGGCGCGCGCGCCGACGAGTACCTGGCAGCCATGCGCAGCATGTGGGAGGACGGCGCCCCCACCCATCACGGGCAGTACGTGGACTTCGAGGCCGTGGACGCCCACCCGCGGCCCGTGCAGCGTCCGCTGCCCGTGGTCGTCGGCGGCCACAGCGCCCGCGCTCACCTGCGCGCGGCGCGGGACGCGGACGGCTGGTACGGCTTCCTGATCGGGCTGCGCGCGATGGCCGAGCAGCGCGAGTCGCTCGACAGGGCGATCGAACGCGCCGGGCGCGAGCGGCCGCTGCACGTCTCGGTGTCGCCGGCGCGCCCGCTCGACGAGGAGGTGGTGTGCGCCTACGCGAATCTGGGCGTGGACCGTCTGATCGTGATCCCACCGCCGGGCCTGCCGATCGACGACATGATGCGCTTCGTGGAGAGCAACGCGCCCGCGCGCATCGGCGC